>JBIKHX010000177.1:0-4942 GCA_044361945.1 Polaromonas sp.
GGGGTATCAGCGTGCCCGTGGGCGCCATGACCTTTGGTGTCAACGGTGCCGATCGCGGTACTGCTAAATTCATAGAAGGTGGCGCCAAGTATGCTTTGAGCAAGCGCACCACATTGAACGTCATGTTCGGCACCTACGATATGAACGCAGTTGCTGCTGGAACCGCTACCGCTACTGCTGTTGGCGCTGGCGCGATTGACGCGATCAAAGGCGGCAATCAGTCGCGTTTTGGTCTCGTCCACACCTTCTAATCACCACGCTGACACAAGTCAGCTGACGGTTTAGACCTGAAACCCCGCTGTGGCAACATGGCGGGGTTTTTTCATGTCGGCGGGGCTTGGGGGCTGATTGCCGGGTTGTATGTTTGAAATTGCCGCCGGCAAAGTGCTTTGGCTAGGCTGGCGGGCATCAAAGGTGGTTTGCAGCTGGCTATTGGCCTGGCTGCTTTTTGCACCAAAATAGTTCATTAGGACTATTGGGGTGGTGTTGGGTAAATTCACCATTCTTGGTGAACGCAACAGTTTTTAGGTCAATTTGTGCTTTTTTCCACGCGTTTTCCACCATTTGCGCGTTTGTAGACATCGCCGTAGTTAACGTCTTCCTCGCACTTACCGTCATCCTCGCGTAGGCGGGGATCCATCTTCTGGGTGGAGCTTAGAGCGGGCGGAGTCGGGGATGGATTCCTGCCTGCGCAGGAATGACGGGAACGGGGCAGGAATGACGGGAAGGGCAGGATGACCTAGCTTTGACCGAAAAGGTCCGAGCCGCTGTCGGGCCGGCCGGCCGGCGGTGTAACGCCCAAGTGGCGAAAGGCGGCCAGGGTGGCTATGCGGCCGCGCGGGGTGCGTTGCAGGTAGCCTTGCTGAATCAGGTAGGGCTCGATCACGTCTTCGATGGTGCCGGGCTCTTCGCCGATGCTGGCGGCGATGTTGTCCAGGCCGACCGGGCCGCCGTCGAAGCGTTGTATCACGGCTTCAAGGAGTTTGCGGTCCATGACGTCAAAGCCGCGCGGGTCTACGTCGAGCATGGCCAGCGCCTGGAGGGCAATGTCGAGGGTGATGACGCCGCTGCCCTTGACGTCGGCGAAATCGCGCACGCGGCGCAGCAGGCGGTTGGCAATGCGCGGCGTGCCGCGTGAGCGTTTGGCGATTTCGATGCCGCCGGCTTCGTCCATGGGCGCTTTGAGCAAGCCGGCGCTGCGCTTGACGATGCGGGCTAACTCTTCGGCGCTGTAAAACTCCAGCCGGGCGACGATGCCGAAGCGGTCGCGCAGCGGGTTGGTCAGCATGCCGGCACGGGTGGTGGCGCCCACCAGCGTGAAGGGCTGCAAATCGAGCTTGATGCTGCGCGCGGCCGGGCCTTCGCCGATCATGATGTCGATCTGGTAGTCCTCCAGCGCGGGGTACAGGATCTCTTCAACCACCGGGCTCAGGCGGTGAATCTCGTCAATAAAAAGCACATCGTTTTTTTCGAGATTGGTCAGCAGCGCCGCCAGGTCCTTGGGCTTTTCGAGCACGGGGCCGCTGGTCTGCCGCAGGTTCACGCCCAGCTCTTGCGCAATGATGTGGCTGAGCGTGGTCTTGCCCAGGCCGGGCGGGCCGAACAGCAGCACGTGGTCCAGCGCTTCACCGCGTTTTTTGGCGGCGCCTATGAAGATCTCGAGCTGGTCGCGCACCTTGGTCTGGCCCACGTAGTCGTCGAACAGCTTGGGGCGCAGGGCGCGTTCGATGGCTTCTTCTCGCGGTGAGGCGGGCTGGGCCGACATCACCCTCTGGGGGGGCACAGCGGACATGTCGAAGTCGTCGGTCTGGATGCTCATAGATAGAGGCTAAGCTTATTTGGTCAGCGCCTTGAGCGCGAGCTTGATGCCTTCGCTCACGCCGACATCGGCCGGCAGGGCTTTGAGGGCCAGCGCGGCGTCGCGGTCGCTGTAACCCAGCGCCACCAGGGCCTGCAAAATGTCAGACGGGTTGTCGCTGACGCTGCTCAGGGGCGCGCCCAGGTCAGCGCCCAGCTTGCCCTTGAGTTCGAGCAGCAAACGCTCGGCGGTTTTTTTGCCGATGCCTGGCACTTTGATGATGCGGCCGGCCTCTTGCGCGCTGACGGCGCGCGACAGCTCGTTCACACTCATGCCGCTGAGCACGCTGAGCGCGGTGCGCGGGCCCACGCCCGAAATTTTGATGAGCTGCCTGAAGGCCCCTCGCTCGCTAGCCGTGGCAAAGCCAAACAAGATTTGCGCGTCTTCACGCACCACAAAATGGGTGAGCAAGCTGACTGTTTCGCCCAAGCCCGGCAGGTTGTAGAAGGTGCTCATGGGCACCAGCAGCTCGTAGCCCACGCCGTGGCAGTCCACCAGCAACTCGGGCGGATTTTTTTCGGCCAGCTGGCCAGTGATTCGTCCGATCATTGGCAAATCTTAGCAGTGCATCGACAATCACCATAAGCATCTACACACGAGGACAGCGCTTTTGATACTTCGCCACACTTTCACGCCGCCGAACAACACCCGCATGGGCCACCTGTGCGGGCCGATGGACGCGCATATCCGCAGCATTGAGGTGGGCTTGCAGGTGAAGATTGCGCACCGCTTTGAGCAGTTCAAGATCGACGGGCCCAAGGCGCGGGCCGATCAGGCGCTGGAGGTGCTGCAGGCGCTGTATGAAATGGCCAGTCGGCCCATTCCTGAAGAGCAGGTGCAGCTGATGATGGCAGGCGACACCGCCCTGCGCCGTGCGCCCGATGGCGCCGCAGTGCTGGCCACGCGCCGCGCTGACCTGCGCGCGCGCACCCACAACCAGGGCCAGTACTTAGAGAACATCGCCACGCACGACATCACCTTCGGCATTGGCCCGGCGGGCACCGGCAAAACCTACCTGGCCGTGGCCTGCGCGGTCGATGCACTGGAGCGCAGCGCGGTGCAGCGCATTGTGCTGACGCGCCCGGCGGTAGAAGCCGGCGAGCGCCTGGGTTTTTTGCCGGGTGACATGAATCAAAAAATTGACCCCTACCTGCGCCCTTTGTATGACGCGCTGTACGAGCTGATGGGTTTTGAGCGCGTACAAAAAGCGTTTGAGCGCCAGCAAATTGAAATTGCGCCGCTGGCCTTCATGCGCGGGCGCACGCTGAACCATGCTTTTGTGATTCTGGACGAAGCGCAAAACACCACGCCGGAGCAGATGAAGATGTTTTTAACGCGCATCGGCTTTGGCAGCAAGGCCGTGATCACCGGCGACGTGAGCCAGGTTGACTTGCCCCTGACGCAGCTCAGCGGCCTGATAGATGCCGAACGCATCATGAAGCGTGTGCAGGGCATCGCCATCACGCGGCTGACCAGCGCCGACGTGGTGCGGCACCCGCTGGTGGCGCGCATTGTGGACGCTTATGACAAACATCGCAGTCCGAAGGCGGATGTCAACGCCGCTGATGAAGATACCGACGATGTTGTCGACGTGAAGGCGCGAGGCAGCGCAAAACCGGCCCGCAAACCCCGGCGCAAGGTCTGAGATGGCCGTCCGCCCTGCCCCTTTAACGCCGCTGTGCGAGCCGGCTAACGCGCTGGACTTGTCGCTGCAGTTTGGCGACTTTGCGCATCTGGCCACTCACCGCGCCGCCCTGCCCCGCGCTGAAGTCAAGCGCTGGATCACGCGCGCCCTTTTGCGCGACGCCGAGATGACCGTGCGCGTGGTGAGCGAAAGCGAAGCCCGCGCGTTGAACCGCGATTACCGGGGTAAAGACTACGCCACCAACGTGCTGACCTTCGACTACACGCAAGCCCCTTTGGTGACAGCCGACCTGGTGCTGTGCGGCCCGGTGGTGGCACGCGAAGCGGCTGCCCAGGGCAAGACTTTGCAAGCGCATTACGCCCACCTGCTGGTGCACGCGAGCCTGCACGCCCAGGGCTACGACCACGAAAGCAATGAGCGCGACGCGCTGGAAATGGAAGCATTGGAAGTGCTGCTGATGGGCTCGCTGGGGTTTGACAACCCGTACTGATTTTGCGTGCGTGGCGCTGGTGCGTCGGTCATGGCGGGGTGAATGCCTCCGCGAATGTCCTCCGCCCTGCGGGCTCCTCCTTTATTTCGCTGCAGCATCCACACCGCCATGACCTTTAGCCGGCACGCTTGCTTGCAATCTTTTCACACCCCAATGATGCCCACAGCGCTGGCTGACGCAGGCGGCCATGGCGCTCAGCGCAGTGAGGTAAAGGGGGAGCCCGCAGGGCGGAGGACACGAACGAAGCTGAGCGCCATGGCCGCCTGCGTCCGTAACGAATAACGAAACTCAGCCCAGCGTGACACGCGCAAACTTGCGCTTGCCGACTTGCACCACGTAGGTACCCGCAGGCAGTTTCAGCGCCTTGTCGGTGACCACGCTCGAGTCCACCCGCACACCACCGCCGTCGATCAATCGGGTGGCTTCGCTGCCGGACGGGGCCAGGCCGGCGGCTTTGAGCAGGGCTGCGATGCCCATGGGCGCGCCGGTCAGCGTGACCTCGTCAATCTCGTCCGGCACGCCGCCTTTGCTGCGGTTAATGAAGTCTTGCTCGGCCGCATCGGCCGCGGCGGCCGAGTGAAAACGCGTGGTGATTTCTTTGGCCAGCGCCACTTTGGCGTCTTTGGGGTTACGCCCGCCGGCCACTTCGGCCTTGAGCGCGGTAATCGCCGCTTCGCTCTGAAACGACAACAAGGTGTACCAGCGCCACATCAGGGTGTCAGAGATGGAGAGCACTTTGGCAAACATGCTGTTGGGCTCTTCGGCGATGCCGATGTAGTTGTTTTTGCTTTTCGACATTTTCTCGATGCCGTCCAGCCCCTCGAGCAGCGGCATGGTCAGGATGCACTGCGGCTCCTGGCCGTATTCCTGTTGCAGGGTGCGGCCCATCAGCAGGTTGAACTTCTGGTCGGTGCCGCCGAGTTCCAGGTCGGACTTGAGCGCCACCGAG
>JBIKHX010000180.1:0-4915 GCA_044361945.1 Polaromonas sp.
CGCAACGCTCATCTTGCAAGTCCAGGTAGTAAGTGCCGACCTGGTCGGCCAGCAGCAAGCCCTTGTAGACCACCGTGCGGCTGGACATGCTGGGCACGTAATACTCTTTGCTGTGCGTCAAATGCAGGGCTTGAATGGCGGCGCTGGCGGTCTTGCGTATCACATAGAGCTTGCGCTCGAGCGCGTCCTGCACGATCACGTCGTTGCCGCGGCCGATGAAGATCTGCCGCAGGAAGGGTTCTTTCTCACGCACAGTGGGCGACATGGGCATGTCGCGGTTGACCGGCACATCGCGCCAGCCCAGCAGCACCTGGCCTTCCAGGCGCACAGCGCGCTCCAGCGCCTGCTCGCAAGCCAGACGGGAAGCGTTTTCTTTGGGCAAGAACACCATGCCGACGCCGTACTCACCGGGCGGCGGCAGTTCAATGCCTTGCAGCGCCATTTCTTCGCGGTACAGCGCGTCAGGCAGCTGAATCAGGATACCTGCGCCGTCACCCATCAGTTTGTCGGCTCCAACAGCACCCCGATGGTCCAGGTTCTCAAGGATCTTCAGACCCTGCTGGACGATGGCATGGCTCTTGTGGCCCTTGATGTGCGCCACAAAGCCCACGCCGCAAGCGTCATGCTCGTTTTGGCCCGAGTACAAACCGTGTTGTTCAAAATGCTTGATTTCAGCAGCCGTGGTCATGGCAGTTCCCCATCAATGGAAGCGATCAAAAAAATACCGAAGGAAGAGCATAGTGCAGTGCAACAACAATGCCAATCAAAATAAATGGGGTCAGATCCCATTTATTTCTCAAATCCAGCCACCTCAGATTAATTAGGGACAGATTAGAAGAGTTTCAGCCTTTAGGGCCTGAGGCTGCGGTACCGGGCGGGCGTCCCCGTTGGCCGGGCGCTATCCGCCTGAGCGTGTTGTCCTGCAAGCCCCGCTTGAATGCCTCTGAGCCCAAAGCCCAGCCTGACAGGGTGGCGCTGGTCAGCGCTTGCTGTTGCGATGGGGCTACACCCGCGCGCACCAGTTCACGGTAAGCGGCTTCGCGCGCAAAAGGGGTGTTGCCCAAGCTCCAAAGCAGTGCATGTGGGGTGACCAACTTGTCCACCGACATTCCGACGTTGTGCCTGTGACTGGACCATGGGTAATCTGCCGCCGCCTCAGCCAGACCTGCGCGCACCGGATTGAGGTCGATGTAGACCATGCAGGCGAGCAGGTAGCGCTCGGTCTCTATCAGCGTCGATCGGTAACGCCCTTCCCACAATGTGCCGCTGCGGCCGTGGCGGTTGTTGAAATAGCGCACATAGCTGCGGCCAACGGCCTGCATCATCAGGGGCACGCCGTCCGCTGTGTCGGGTGTGACCAGCAAATGGAAGTGGTTGCTCATCAGCACGTAAGCATGAACAGCCACTTGACAGGCCTGCGCTTGCGCCTGCCACAGCGCCAGCAAAAACTGGCGGTCAGCATCGTCCAGCACGATCAACTGGCGGTTGTTTCCGCGCTGGATGATGTGGTGCGGATACGCAGCAACAGTAAGACGAGGTTGGCGGGCCATCGGGATAGAACTTAAAACGCCATGTTAAAGGGCTGGCAATAAGGCAGCCGTCAGTGCGTGCAGCACTCAGCCCGTTTGGAGCAGTTTGAGGCCGGTCAGGCGTTCATGCTCACGGCCGGCAAACCGGTCGGTCATGCCCGCAATGTAATCAGCGACAGCGCGCGCTGCGTCCGGCCGTGCCGCGTGAACAGCAGGCATTTCAGCAGGGCAAAGTGAGTAGGCCTCGAACAACTGGCGCACCACAATCTGGGCTTGGCCGGTGGTCTCCATGACCTGCGGGTGGCGGTAAAGACTGCCAAACAAAAACTGTTTGAGCGCGGCAGACTGCGCATGCATGGCCGCACTGAAGCGCAGCAGCGGGCCGGCCTGGCGGGCCTCGTCAGCATTGGCTGGGGCGGCAGCTTCAATCGCTTGCCGCGTGGCAGCAATCACGTCATAGACCTGGGCGCTGAGCATTCGCCTGATGGTGTCGTAGAGCAGGCGGCGCGCGCGTTGGGGCTCAGCCAAACCAGGGTGCTCGGCCAGAGCCTCCAAGCGATAGCGCTCAAACAAATCCACCGATTGCAGCTGCGCCATCGATATCAAGCCGGAGCGCACGCCGTCGTCGATGTCGTGCGCGTTGTAGGCAATGGCGTCGGCCAAGTTGCACAGTTGCGCCTCCAGGCTGGGCTGGCTGCGGTCAATGAAGCGGCGCGCCACGCCGCCGGGCTCTTGCGCTTCGAGCTGCTCGGCGTTGCGCGCTGAACAATGCTTGAGAATGCCTTCCCGGGTTTCAAAACACAGGTTCAGACCATCGAAGCCGGGGTACCTCTCCTCGAGCTGGTCTACCACGCGCAGGCTTTGCAAATTGTGCTCAAAGCCGCCGTGCGGTGCCATGCATTCATTGAGTGCGTCCTGGCCGGCATGGCCGAAAGGCGTGTGACCCAGGTCATGCGCCAGCGCCACGGCCTCAACCAGATCTTCGTTCAGACCCAGCGAGCGGGCGATCGAGCGGCCGAGTTGCGCGACTTCCAGAGAATGCGTCAACCGCGTGCGGAACAGGTCGCCTTCATGGTTCAAAAAAACCTGGGTTTTGTAGACCAGCCGGCGAAAGGCCGTCGAGTGAACAATGCGATCGCGGTCCCGCTGAAAGTCGGTGCGCGTGGGCGCCTGCGGCTCGGCAAAGCGGCGCCCACGGGTGCGGGCTGGATCTGAAGCATAAACAGCCAGCGTCATGCGGGGCTGCGCATGTCAGAGCGGCACGCAGCAGGCGTCAATGACCTGACGCACCAATGCATCCGGCGCGCTTTGCACGCGGGCGCTGCCGGGACGGTCAATCACCACGAACTTGACTTCTCCGGCCTCGGCTTTTTTGTCAACCCGCATCAATTCCAGGTAGCGGCCAGCGTTATCGCTCTGGCTGAGTACAGGCCCCACGGTAGGCAAGCCGGCCAGCGCAATTAAACGGCGTAAGCGCGCCACAAAAGCTACATCGACCAGGCCCAGGCGCTGCGACAACTCGGCCGCCATGACCATGCCGCAAGCCACACCCTCGCCGTGCAGCCAGGCGCCGTAACCCATGCCCGACTCGATGGCGTGGCCGAAGGTATGGCCGAAATTGAGGATGGCCCTGAGACCCGCCTCACGCTCATCCTGGCCAACCACAAGAGCCTTGATCTCACAGCTGCGCTCAACAGCATGCGCCAGCGCTAAGCTGTCCGCAGCACGCAAGGCATCGATGTGGGACTCGATCCAGCTGAAAAAATCCATGTCAGCGATAGGCCCGTATTTGATGATCTCTGCCAGCCCGGCACTGAGCTCGCGCGCAGGCAAAGTTTTGAGGAGGTCAAGGTCGCAAATCACGCGCTGCGGCTGGTAAAAAGCCCCTATCATGTTTTTACCCAGCGGGTGGTTGATCGCCGTCTTGCCACCCACAGAAGAATCTACCTGCGCCAGCAAGGTGGTTGGAATCTGAACAAAGGGCACGCCGCGCATGTAGCTGGCCGCGGCAAAGCCGGCCATGTCGCCCACCACACCGCCGCCCAAAGCAAACAGCACGGTCTTGCGGTCGCAGCTGTTTTGCAGCAAGGCGTCAAAAATCAGCTGCAAAGTGGGCCAGTCCTTGTGCGCCTCGCCATCGGGCAAGGTCACGAGCAGCACTTTGGCATAAGCACTGGCCAGCGCCGCCTGCAAACGCGCGGCATAAAGGGGCGCCACCTCGGTGTTGGAGACGATCAGCGCCGTGCTGGCACGCGGCAGACACGCGTAGCTGTGGGCACTGCCCAACAAGGCTGAACCGATCAGGATGTCATAGGAACGCTCCGCCAGCTCGATACGCACCTGCCGGGCAGGCGCTAGAGCGGACACTTGTTTGGCTTCTTGGGGCATGGTGGCAAGTGTATCTAGCGCCAGCTAGGCGGGCGGCGGCGCGGCAGGCGGCCTGGCCGGCACAAGCTGGAGCGACTGCATGATGCTGGTGACCAGACTGGCCACAGAGGGGCGGCCGGTTTCAATCACCAGGTGCGCCGTTTCGCGGTAAAGCGGGTCACGCAACACATACAACTCTTTGAGGCGCAACAAGGGGTCGGCCACTTGCAGCAAAGGTCGGTTGAGGTCGTGGCGTAAACGCCTGAAAACCTCTTCCGGCGCTGAGTGCAAATAGACCGTGGTGGTTCGCTCATGCAGGTGACGGCGGTTTAATGGCCGCAGCACCGCGCCACCGCCGGTTGACAAAACACAGTCACCACCCAGCGACAACTCATCAATCACAGATTCTTCCATGTCTCTGAAAGCAGGCTCGCCTTCACGCTCGAAAAACTCCCTAATGGAGCAGCCCATCCGGTGCTCAAGCACATGGTCAGTGTCAATGAAACGCAAATCCACACGCCGGGCCAACTGGCGGCCGACTGTGGACTTTCCGGAGCCGGGCAGGCCCACGCAAGCGATTCGTAAAGGTTTCGAGTTCAAGGCTGCAAAATTGTCGTCAGGTTGGCAGGCTCCCGGGGCCGGAACGCAAGCCCGCACAAGGCTTAACGACACCCCAGACCTGAAAGCCTCAGAGCATAACCCTGAGCGGCCGGGGCTAAGGCGCAGTCGCCGCCTGGTCCAACAATTTCGGGGTGATGAAAACCATCATCTCCGACTTACTGCGGCTGCGGCTGCGGTTGCGAAACAGCCAGCCAAGCCCCGGCAAATCCCCCAGCACAGGGACTTTGGTGTCGTCAGTACGCTCAGTTTCCTCAAAAATACCGCCGATCGAGACGGTCCCGCCGTTTTCCACCAACACCTGGGTTTGCACATGCTTGGTGTCGATGGCAAAGCCTTTGGTGGTCAGCCGGCCTACGCTGTCCTTGTTGATGTCCAGGTTCAAGATGATGTTGCCCTCA
>JBIKHX010000014.1:0-16046 GCA_044361945.1 Polaromonas sp.
GGTAGCCTTGGCAACAGTGCGGCTCAGCTTGTTGTAGACAGCTTGAACGCTGGTACGCTTGCTGAGGTCGTAGCGGTAGCCAACGAACATCTGCTTGGCATCATCACCACCAGCACGAAGGTTGGTTGAAGCGGATGCTGCCTTGCGGCCGTAACCCAAACCGATGCTGCCAGGACCCACAGGAACGTTAGCAATCACGGTTGTACCTGCACCAGGGTTCACGCCCGAATCAACTTTGGTAGTTTGATGTGCGAAGCCAAGCTTAGCAAAACCCACGTCATAGCTGGCGGTAAGGGTGGTCCATTTGAAGCCGACGTCAGTAGAACTTGCTGCAACATCCGTCATGTTGACACGCACATCCAATGGGCCGTTAGCGTAGTTCACACCGTAGCTCACAGTGTCCTTGGTGGTGGCGGTGTCGCCTTCAACTGGAGCAACGCCAATAGAGGCGCTGAAACCGCTGATTTTTGGTGTCGAATAAGCCACCATGTTGCTGTATTGATCACCGTAGATGATACGGGCTGCAGCATCACCAGAAGCGACGGCTGGAATTGTGCCATTTCCTCCGTAAGCGGCCGATGCTTCCGACAGACCCAGTGGAACGGCCAGACGAGACACGTCTGCTGCGCCGAAATTGGCACGAATAGCAGAGGCTGCACGGCCGATCAAAACGGAACCGAAGCCACCATCAATTGCGACATAAACACCACGATTGCCCAAAGTTGTTGCTGCAGAGCCAGCAACGCGGGTATCAGCGGCGCCGCCGATGTTTTGCTGCAGTTCGAAGTGAGCCTTCAAACCACCGCCCAGGTCTTCAGTACCTTTGAATGCGATATTGCCGGTTTGACGACCGACTTGCAGGCCAGACTCAGTACCGTTGTGTGTGGAATTGCCAACGAACAGGGCGAGGCCGCCACCGATGGTGACTGTGGACTGAGCAGAAGCTGCTGTAACGGCTGCCAAAGCAGCCAGGGCAATCAGGGATTTTTTCATTGAGAGTTACTCCAAAGTTGAACATAGGGCTCCAGGGCTTTGAGGACCCGGGCCAACCTCCCATTTAGGAAGCTGCTGCTATTGCACCAGAGGGCGGGGGCCAAGGCAAAGAAAACATCTGCCGAAATTTCTTTTCGTTGCAGTCCAGCAACAAACCGGCCGGCTTTGGGCGCGTGCGCAGTGGCTACACTGGCATTAACCCGCCTGGCAGCCGCCTTGGCATGGCAAACCGGCCTGTTTGGCTTGTTTGCACACGAAAGATATGCATGGACACCTCTTTGAACTCTTTTTTGGTTGCTACTGACTGCGCATTACGTACTTTGTTTTCAAAGCCGCGTGCCAGCCAGCCCTGCCCCACGCTGGCCAATGAGCTGACGGTGCTCAATGCGGACGAAAAAGCGCTTTCGGGTGCGCTGATGCGGGTGAACCACGTTGGCGAGGTCTGCGCCCAGGCGCTGTATGCAGCGCAAGCCCTCAGCACGCGCGACCCCCTGCTGCGCCAGAAGTTTTTAGACGCCGGCCGGGAAGAAGGTGACCACCTGGCCTGGACGCAAGAGCGCTTGGACGAGCTAGGCGCACGGCCCTCGCTGCTCAACCCGCTTTGGTATGCCGGCGCTTTTGGCATGGGCCTCGTGGCGGGGCGTCTGGGGG
Organism: Polaromonas sp.; assembly: GCA_044361945.1. Taxonomy (GTDB): domain Bacteria; phylum Pseudomonadota; class Gammaproteobacteria; order Burkholderiales; family Burkholderiaceae_C; genus Polaromonas. The sequence continues at coordinate 1,645 of JBIKHX010000014.1, forward strand.
ACCGTGTCAGCCTGGGTTTTGTGCAAGAAACCGAGCGGCAGGTCGAGTCGCACCTGGCCAGCCACTTAGAGCGGCTGCCCGCCGGGGACCACGCTTCGCGGGCCATCGTTGCGCAGATGAAGGCCGATGAAGCGCGTCACGCGGCCGACGCTCAAGCGGCCGGCGCCAGTGAGTTGCCAGCGCCTGTTAAAAACCTGATGCGCGCCGCCGCCAAGCTGATGACGGTGGTAGCGCACCGGGTTTGAGTGTCAGTCCGGCAGGCTCACCAGCTCAAAGCTGGTGCTGATGTCTGCCGTCTTGCCCAGCATGATGGTGGCAGAGCAGTATTTGTCGTGGCTCATGGCGATGGCGCGCTCTACCGCGCTGCTCGTCAGGCCTTTGCCGGTGACCACAAAGTGCATGTTGATTCGGGTGAACACTTTGGGGTCGACTTCAGCGCGCTCTGCACTGAGCTTGACCGAGCAGCCGCGCACGTCTTGCCGGCCGCGTTTGAGGATCAGCACCACGTCGTAGGCGGTGCAGCCGCCGGCGCCGGCCAGCACGGTTTCCATGGGGCGCGGGGCCAGGTTGGCGCCGCCGTTGTCGGGTTTGGCGGCGTCGGGCGCGCCGTCCATTACCAAGGTGTGGCCGCTGCCGGTCTGCGCCACAAAAGACATGGCCGAACCCTCACCCGGTGTGGCGGGCGGGCCTGCCCAGCTGACTATGCATTCCATGAATAACTCTCTTTCATATTCAAAATAGGCTACCTGAAGCCTGTAAAAACCAGCTTTTTTAGCATTTTTGTAAGGAATTTATGTTGCTATGCAGCATTGAGTCGTTATACTGAAATTAAGCAACAGATCACTGACATTTCAGCGCGTTCAAGTTCTAACGCCACATGAAACAGCACGAGATTGTTGCACCGCTTGTCTCCTCCACTCCGCAAAGAGTGGATTCATGGCCCAGACCTCACGGTCTGGGCCTTTTTTCTTGGGGCTCTATGATGACGCCAAGAAAGAAAGCCCATGTCATCACCCCAACTCAAGCCCGCTGACTACCTGAAAAAAATACTCACAGCACGCGTTTATGACGTGGCGGTCGAGTCTGCTTTGGAGCCGGCCAAAAACCTGAGTCTGCGCTTGAAAAATACAGTGCTACTCAAGCGTGAAGACCAGCAGCCGGTGTTCAGCTTCAAGCTGCGCGGCGCCTACAACAAGATGGCGCACCTGAGCGCTGCGCAACTCAAAAAAGGCGTGATCTGTGCATCGGCCGGCAACCACGCACAAGGTGTGGCACTGAGCGCCAACAAACTGGGTACACGGGCGGTCATCGTGATGCCCGCCACCACGCCGCAGCTCAAGGTGGACGCAGTGCGGGCGCTGGGCGGCGAGGTGCTGCTTCATGGCGACAGTTACTCCGACGCTTATCTGCACGCCGCCATGTTGGAGAAAAAAAAGGGACTGACTTTTGTGCACCCCTTTGACGACCCCGATGTGATCGCCGGTCAGGGCACGATTGCCATGGAAATACTGCGGCAGATTCAGGGCTTGAGTCAGGGCAAGCTCGACGCCGTGTTTGTCGCCATCGGCGGCGGCGGCTTGATATCCGGCGTGGCCAACTACATCAAGGCTGTGCGCCCGGAGATCAAGGTCATCGGCGTGCAGATGAATGACTCCAACGCGATGATCCAGTCGGTCCAAGCGCACAAGCGTGTGACGCTGCAAGACGTGGGCTTGTTTTCAGACGGTACGGCGGTCAAGCTGGTGGGCGCAGAAACCTTTCGCATCAGCAGCGAGCTGGTCGATGAATTCATGACCGTGGACACCGACTCAGTATGTGCCGCCATCAAAGACGTATTTGTAGACACGCGCAGCATTGTTGAGCCGGCCGGTGCGCTGGCGGTGGCCGCCATCAAGCAGTACGTGGCTAAACACAAAACTCAGGGGCAGACTTACGCCGCGATTTTGTGCGGCGCCAACATGAACTTTGACCGCCTGCGCTTTGTCGCCGAGCGCGCCGAAGTGGGCGAAGAGCGCGAGGCGCTGTTTGCCGTGACCATCCCCGAAGAGCGCGGCAGCTTCAAGCGTTTTTGCGAGTTGATCGGCCAGTTGCCCGGCGGCCCGCGCAGCGTGACCGAGTTCAACTACCGCATCAATGACGCCGCCCAGGCGCATGTGTTTGTCGGCCTGACCACGCAGGGCAAAGGCGAGAGCCGCAAGATCGCCGGCACTTTCAGCAAACACGGTTTCAAGGCGCTGGATCTGACGCATGACGAGCTGGCCAAGGAGCATGTGCGCCACATGGTGGGCGGGCACAGCGCGCTGTCTAAAGACGAGCGTTTGCTGCGCTTTGAATTCCCCGAGCGGCCGGGCGCGCTGCTCAAGTTTTTGTCAACCATGCGGCCGGGCTGGAACATCAGCTTGTTTCACTACCGCAACCAGGGCGCTGACTACGGCCGCATCCTGGTCGGCTTGCAAGTGCCGAAAACCGATAACGCCGCTTTCAAGTCCTTTTTGGCCACCCTGGGTTACCCGCACGTGGAAGAAACTGACAACCCGGTTTACAAGCTGTTTTTGAAGAGTTGACACGGCGCTTGCGCGAGCGTCTTCTGGAAAGCAAATAAGCATGGCAAATCTAGACGGTCAGCTGGTGGTGGCCATTTCCTCGCGGGCGCTGTTTGACTTTGAAGAAGAAAACCGCGTCTTTGAAGAAGGCATGGCGCAGCCCCAAAAAGAAGGCGGCCAGCGCGATGCGGCCTATATGCAGCTGCAGTTAGAGCGTCTCGACGTGCCGGCCAAGCCGGGCGTGGCATTTTCTTTGGTTAAAAAACTGCTGGCCTTCAATGACGTGCCGGAGAGCCTAGGTGAAGCGCAGGCCAGCGGCAAGCAACGCGTCGAGGTGGTGATTCTCTCGCGCAATGACCCGGTCTCGGGCATGCGCGTGTTTCGGTCAGCGCAGCATTACGGGCTGAAAATTCAGCGCGGGACGTTTAACCGCGGCGAGCCGCCCTGGCGCTATCTCAAACCATTGCACGCCAATTTGTTTTTATCCACCCACCTGAGCGACGTGCGCGCCGCGTTAGAGGCCGGCGTGCCGGCAGCGCAGGTCTACCCGCATTCAGCCCACGCGAGCGACCAGCATCCTCATGAAGTGCGCATCGCATTTGACGGTGACGCGGTGCTGTTTTCAGACGAGGCCGAGCGCGTGTTTCAGTCGCAGGGGCTGAACGCTTTTCAGCAGCACGAGCGCGACAACGCGGCCCAGCCGCTGCTGGCCGGCCCGTTCAAGCCGCTGCTCGAGGCGCTGCACCGGCTGCAGGAAGCCGGCACTTCGCGCATGCGCATACGCACCGCGCTGGTCACCGCGCGCAGCGCGCCTGCGCATGAACGCGCCATCCGCACGCTGATGGACTGGAACATTCAGGTCGACGAAGCCATGTTTCTGGGCGGTCTGGCCAAGGGCGAGTTTTTGCGCGAGTTCGAGCCCGATTTTTTCTTTGACGACCAGACCGGCCACGTCAACTCGGCCGCGCTGCACGTGCCTTCAGGTCACGTGGCCAGCGGCGTGTCAAACCCCAAGGTCTGACGATGGGCCCCGACTGCGCCAGTCGCAGCTCACGTTTGAGCGCATGAAAAACAAACAACTGTTGCTGTTGCTTGCCTTGGCTGCAGCCGTGCTGGCTTTTGTGGCGCTTGACCTGGGGTCTTACCTGAGTCTGGCCTACCTGCAGCAAAGCCAACAGGCTTTCAGTGACTTGTACGCAGAGTACCCCTGGCGGGTGAGCGCTGCTTATTTTGCTGTGTATGTGCTGGTGACGGCGCTCTCACTGCCGGGTGCGGTGGTGTTGACGCTGGCCGGTGGTGCCGGCCTGGGCTTGTTGTGGGGCACGCTGCTGGTGTCATTTGCGTCTAGCCTGGGCGCTACGCTGGCCATGCTGAGTGCGCGTTACCTGCTGCGCGGCGCGACTGAAAAACGCTTTGCCAGCCGGCTTGCCGGCATCAACCAGGGTGTGGAACGTGACGGTGGTTTTTATCTTTTCTCGCTGCGCCTGATACCGGCAGTGCCGTTTTTTGCACTCAATTTGCTGATGGGCTTGACGCGCATGAAGACCTGGACTTTTTACTGGGTCAGCCAACTCGGCATGCTGGCCGGCACGCTGGCCTATGTGAACGCCGGCACGCAATTGGCGCAAATCAATTCACTGGCCGGCGTGCTGTCGCCGGCCGTGCTGGGCTCGTTTGCCGTGCTCGGTTTGCTGCCGCTGGCCGCACGCAAGGGCTTGGCGCTGCTGGAGCGGCGCAAAGTCTACGCGCGCTGGCAAAGCCAGCGGCCACTCAAGTTTGACCGCAACCTGATCGTCATCGGCGCGGGCGCTGGCGGCTTGGTGTCGGCCTACATCGCAGCGGCCGTGAAAGCCAAAGTCACTTTGGTTGAAGCGCACAAGATGGGCGGCGACTGCCTGAACTACGGCTGCGTGCCCAGCAAGGCCTTGATACAGAGCGCGCGGCTGGCGCAGCAAATGCGGCAAGCCTCGCGTTATGGCTTGCAGGACGCTGCACCGCAGTTCAGCTTTAGGGCAGTCATGCAACGCATAGAGCAAGTCATTGCCGACATTGCCCCGCATGACAGCGTGGCGCGTTACACCGCGCTGGGCGTTGAGGTCCTGCAAGGCCATGCCCGCATCATCAACCCCTGGACTGTTGAGATCTCGCTGGCCGAAGGCGGTACGCAGCGCCTGAGCACCCGCAGCATCGTCATTGCGGCCGGCGCGCAAGCGGTACTGCCCGACATTCCTGGCATGAGCGAAGCCGACTATGTCACCAGCGACACCTTGTGGGCGCGCTTTGCCCGGCTCGATGCGCTGCCGCAGCGCCTGCTGGTGCTGGGCGGCGGGCCGGTGGGTTGCGAGCTGGCGCAGGCTTTTGCGCGGCTGGGCGCTAGCGTCACGCAGGTGGACCTGGGTGAGCGACTGCTGCCGCGTGAAGACGCCGACGTGTCAGCGCTGGTGCAGGCTGCGCTGGCTACCGACGGCGTGCAAGTGCTCAACAGCCGGCGGGCGCTGCGCTGCGAGGCCGACCCGCAGCGCCCGGGCGGGCGGCAGCTGGTGCTGCAAGACCTGCGCACTGGCCTGGAATCGCAGCTGGCGTTTGACCAAATGATTTGCGCCATCGGCAGGCGCGCGCGCACCAGCGCTTACGGGCTGGAGGCGCTGGGCATACCCGCGTCGGCCACGGTGCAAACCAACGAGTACCTGCAAACCATTTACCCCAACATTTACGCCGCCGGTGACGTGGCCGGGCCCTACCAGCTCACGCATGCGGCGGCGCACCAGGCCTGGTATGCGGTGGTCAATGCGCTGTTTGGCAGCTTTAAAAAATTCAAGGTTGACTACCGCGTGATGCCGCAGACCACCTTTGTGGACCCCGAAGTCGCGCGCGTCGGCCTGAACGAGCAAGATGCGCTGGCCCAAGGCATTCCCTTTGAACGAACACTGTTTGATCTGGCCGAGCTGGACCGCGCCATCGCCGACAGCCAGACCCAGGGCTTTGTGAAGGTGCTGACGGTTCCCGGCAAAGACACTATTTTGGGTGTCACCATCGTCGGCAGCCAGGCCGGCGAACTGCTGGCCGAATACGTGCTGGCCATGAAGCATGGCCTGGGCTTGAACAAGATTCTGGGCACCATCCACAGCTACCCGACCCGGGCCGAGGCCAATAAATACGCCGCAGGCAGCTGGAAGCGCGCCCACCAGCCCGAACGCCTGCTGGGCTGGCTGCGCAAGTTTCACGACTTCATGCGCGGCTGAACCAAGGCCCCCTGCTACAGTCCTTTCATGCTTGACTTAACTGCTGATTTTTCGTTTACTGCCAAGAGCGCAGTGCGACCTGAATTCGTCGAACTGCACCGCGAAGACCATGCCGCCGTGCGCGCTGAGTTGATCGCCGGTTTGCTGGCGCCGGCGGCTTTCACCTCGCCTAAATACCTTTATGACGCGCTGGGCTCGCGGCTGTTTGAGGCCATCACAGAGCTGCCCGAGTACTACCCAACGCGCACAGAAGCCGCCATCTTCAAGGCGCATGCAGCGGACATGGCGGCATTGCAACCGGCAGCCGCCACCCTGGTGGACCTGGGTGCCGGCAACTGTTCCAAGGCGGCCGGCTTGTTTGAGGCCTTTGCGCCGGCGCGTTATGTGGCGGTCGATATTTCGGTGGCGTTTTTACGCCAGGCGCTGGGCAGCTTGCAAGCGCAGCATCCAGGCTTGCCGATGGTGGGCGTGGGCATGGATTTTTCGAGCGCATTTTCTTTGCCGTCTCAAGCGGGCTCAGGCCCCCATGTGCTTTTTTACCCGGGCTCGAGCATTGGCAATTTCACACCTGAAGCGGCCTTGCATTTTTTACAGCAACTGCGCAGCGCCTGTAAGGGCGGTGGCTTGCTGATCGGGGTTGACCTGTGCAAGCCGCGCGCCATGCTCGAACCCGCTTACGACGATGCACTGGGCGTGACGGCCGCTTTCAACCGCAATTTGCTGATGCACCTCAATGCCGTGATCGGCAGCGATTTCAAGCTGGCCGACTGGCAGCATGTGGCTTTTTTCAACGAAACGGATTCACGCATCGAGATGCATCTGCAGGCGCTGCGCGCTGTGGCTGTACGCTGGCCCGGCGGCGAGCGGCGATTTGCCAAAGACGAGCGCATCCACACCGAAAACTCCTACAAATGGCGGCAGGCCGATTTTGCAAAATTGCTCCTCTCAGCCGGCTTTGCACAAACCCGGGCCTGGACCGATGAACGCAGCTGGTTCGCCGTGTTCTGGGCGGCGGCCTGAGGCTTGTCATGCACGCGGTCAATGCACACGTCGGGCCTTTGCGTATCGTCATCGTCAGCCCGGCGCTGGCCGATGCCAACAACGGCAACTGGCAAACCGCACAGCGCTGGCAAAGCCTGCTGACGCCGCACGATGTGCGCATTGTCAAGACCTGGCCTGACCCGGCCGCCCGCAGGGCCGGTGCACAGCCCGACGTTGTGATGCTGGCATTGCATGCACGCCGCTCAGCCGATTCGGTGGCCGCCTGGGCAGCGCGCCCTGCGGGTGCGCAGGGGCTGGCGGTGGTACTCACCGGCACCGATCTCTACAGAGATATCCAAACCGACGCAGTGGCCCAACGCTCCCTGGCACTGGCCGCCCAACTGGTGGTTTTGCAAGAGCGTGGCCCCGAGGCCATGCCGGCCGAACTGCGCAGCAAGACGCGTGTTATTTTCCAATCCACCCCTGCGCTGGCGCCCGTGCACAAGCCGCCCCCTGGCACGCAATTGCGCGCGCTGATGGTGGGTCATTTGCGCCAAGAAAAATCCCCCGAAACGCTGTTTGAAGCAGCGCATTTTCTGGCGGGTGAGAGCGGCCTGTTCATCGACCACATCGGTCAGGCGCTGGACGCAGCGCTGGGCGAGCAGGCCCGGGCCTGCGCCTTGGCATGTCCGCTGTACCGCTGGCTGGACGGCCAGCCGTACGCAGCCACGCGCCGGCACATACAACGCGCGCATGTGTTGGTGCACGCCAGCCGAATAGAAGGTGGTGCCCATGTGGTGATGGAGGCGGTGTGCAGTGGCACGCCGGTGCTGGCCTCGCGTATTCCCGGCAATGTCGGCATGCTGGGCGAAGACTATGCCGGCTACTTTGAGCCCGGCCATGCGCAGGGCTTGGCGGCTTTGCTGAGGCGCTGCCGCGATGACGCTCAGTGGCTGGCACACTTGAAGGCGCAATGTGCTTTGCGCGCGCCGCTTTTTGCACCGGCGCAAGAGGCCGCTGCGCTGCACAGCCTGGTGCAGGCGCTGACAGCTTGAATGACAGGCATGAACGAAACAACATGAACAAGGTCTTAGATGCAATCGAGTGAACAGCCGATCCTGCGCGATATTGTGCTGGTCGGCGGCGGCCACAGCCATGCTGTCGTGCTCAAAATGTGGGGTATGAAACCCATGCCGGGTGTGCGCCTGACGCTGATCTGCCGCGACAGTGACACACCTTATTCGGGCATGCTGCCGGGCTACATCGCGGGCCACTACAGCCATGATGATGTGCATATCGACCTGCGCACGCTGGCCAGCTTTGCGGGTGCACGTTTTTTCAAGGACGAGGTGATCGGCCTGGACCGCGCCAGTGGCAAGGTGCTGTGCAAAAACCGGCCGCCCGTGCCCTATGACCGGGTCAGCATCAACATCGGTTCAACGCCGCAAATGAGCCGTGTTCCAGGTGCCGCCGAGCACGCGGTGGCGGTCAAGCCGATTCATCTTTTCAACGAGCGCTGGCTGGCCTTGCTGGAGCGCGTGCGCCGCCAGCCGGGCAAGACGCGCATTGCGCTGGTCGGCGGCGGTGCCGGCGGGGTTGAGCTCACACTGGCCATACAGCACCGGTTGCGCAGCGAGCTGCGCATGCAGGGCCGCGATCCGAACGAGTTGAACTTTCACCTGTTCACCAGCACCCCGCACATACTGCCCACGCACAGCGCCGGCGTGCGCCGCAGCTTTGAAGCGGTGCTGACCGAGCGACAGGTGCTCATGCACTGCGGCAGTCCCGTCACCCAAGTCTCTGCCAAAGCGCTGCAAACGGCAGACGGTCAGGTGATGGCGATGGACGAGATCATCTGGGTCACCCAGGCTGCCGGCGCCCCCTGGTTACAGCAAACCGGTCTAGCCCTGGACGCAGACGGCTTTATTCAAGTCAACGCGCAATTGCAAAGCATCAGCGATGCGCGGGTTTTTGCCGCCGGTGATATTGCCAACATGGTGGACAGGCCGCTGGAAAAAGCCGGTGTGTTTGCGGTGCGCCAAGGTAAACCGCTGCTCAAGAATTTACGACTGTCTTTGGAGGACGCAGCACTGCAGGCTTACCGGCCGCAGCGCAGCTGGTTGGCCCTGATCAGCACCGGCGACCGCTTTGCCGTGGCCTCGCGCGGCGGCTGGGGCCTGGGTGCGGGCACGGGTCTGCTGAGCACCTGGCTGTGGCGCTGGAAGGACCGCATAGACCGCGATTTCATGGCCAAATTCAAAGACCTGGCGCCGATGTCAGCCACCAGCGCCCAAGCACCGGCCAGCGCTGTCAAGCTCGACGCCGAAGAAGCCGCACAAGCCATCTCTGCTATCGCCATGCGCTGCGGCGGCTGCGGCGCCAAGGTGGGTGCTACGGTGCTCTCGCGCGCGCTGGGGGCGCTTGCGCCGGTTGAGCGCGCTGACGTGTTGATTGGCCTGCACGCGCCCGACGACGCCGCCGTGGTGCGCGTGCCGCCCGGCCAGGCCATGGTGCACAGCGTAGATTTTTTCCGCGCCTTCATCGACGACCCGTATATTTTTGGCAAGGTCGCAGCCAACCACGCGCTGGGCGACATCTTTGCGATGGGCGGCCAGGCGCAGACCGCCACCGCTGTTTGCACCGTCCCTTCGGGACTGGAGGCCAAGGTCGAGGACACGCTGTTCCAGATGATGACGGGCGCAGTCGAGGTGCTCAACGAAGCCGGCTGCGCGCTGGTCGGCGGGCATACGGGTGAGGGCAAAGAACTGGCATTGGGCTTTGCCGTCAACGGCCTGGTTGATGAAAATCTGCGCGGCGTGATGGTCAAGGGCGGCATGAAAGCCGGTGACGTGTTGTTGCTGACCAAACCGATTGGCACCGGCACTTTGTTTGCAGCGCATGCGCTGCTCAAAACCCGCGGCCGCTGGATCGATGCGGCGCTGGCCTCGATGGTGCAGTCCAACCGGCTGGGCGCCCTCTGCCTGCAAAAGCATGGTGCCACCGCCTGCACCGACCTCACCGGCTTCGGCCTGCTCGGCCACCTGGTCGAGATGACCCGGCCTTCCAACGTGGACGCCGAGATCGATTTGAACGCGCTGCCGTTGCTGGACGGCGCGCAAGAGACCAGCGCCGCCGGCATTTTGAGCTCTTTGCAGCCGGCCAATGTGCGACTGCGTCGCGCGCTGCGCAACCAGGAAGCGGCTGTGGCGCACCCGAACTACCCGCTGATTTTTGATCCGCAGACCGCCGGCGGTTTGCTGGCCAGCGTGCCGGCCGCCAAAGCCCAGGCTTGTGTGGCGGCCCTGAAAGCCTTGGGTTATGAGCACACGGCTGTCATCGGCCGCGTACTGGCTCAGGGTGATGCGCTGGCGCCTATTGTTTTGAAGTTTTGAAGTTCTGAAGTTCTGAAGTTCTGAAGTTCTGAAGTTCTGAAGTTCTGAAGTTCTGAAGTTCTGAAGTTGTGAAGCTTTGAGCCCGACCTTCGGGTCACCTCGCTTGCCCTTGTGTTGATAGACTGATAAATTGATGCTTGGATTCATTCACCCTGCTTTAACTTTATTTGCATGTCCAACAACGAAAAATTCAGAGTCGCCGTCATCGGCCTGGGCTGGTGGGGCCAGACCATCTCTAAGCTGATCAAAAACTCCAATGTGCTGACCCTGGTGGCCGGCAGTGACCTGAACGCGCAAGCCGGCCGCAGCTTCACGCAAGAACTGGGCGTTGATTTCTTGCCGGACCTGGCTGCCGCCCTGGCCGACCCGCGCATTGAAGGCGTGATTTTGTGCACGCCGCATACCCAGCACGGCGCACAAATGATTCAGGCCGCCGAGGCCGGCAAACACATTTTTTGTGAAAAGCCGCTGGCACTGCATCGCAGCGAGGTGCTGGCTGCCATGGCCGCCATCAACGCGCGCGGGCTGACACTGGCCGTGGGCCATGAGCGGCGCTTTGAGCCGCCCATCATCCGCGCCATGGAAATGATCCATTCCGGCGAGCTGGGGCGCCCGCTGCAAATGGAAGCCAACTTCAGCCAGGACAAATTTTTAAACCTGCCGCCCGAGAACTGGCGCCTGTCGGCCGCCGAAGCGCCGGCCGGGCCGATGACAGCCACCGGCATTCATTTGCTGGACCTGTCTGTTGGCGTCTTCGGCCCGGCAGAGACGGTCTACGCCAGCGTCAAGCAGCTGGGCAGCTCGCTGGTCAATGGTGACACGCTGGCGATTCTGGCCACTTACAAAAGCGGCGGCCATGCTCTGATCAGCGCCATTTTGGCTACGCCCTTTGTAGGCCGCTTTGCGGTGTACTGCAGCCAAGGCTGGGTCGAGGTGCGTGACAAGAGCCACCCCGAAGCCTCCACCGGCTGGGTGCTGACATCGTGCAAACGCGGTGAAGACGTGCAAACCGTCAACTACCCGCCGCACCCGGCTGTGCTGTCCAACTTAGAGGCCTTTGCAGATGCAGCGCAAGGCCGCAAGCCTTACCCGGTGCCGCAGTCGCAAATGATTGCCAACATCTGCGCGCTCGAAGCGGTGGTTCGCTCGACCCGCAGCGCTGGCATCGAGCAGGTTGAAGCAGGCTAAATCGCACTACACGCCAAAACAAAAGCCTGCCTTGTTACCAAGGCAGGCTTTTTGATGCGGCGTTCAAAAAGCAGCAGCGGCTTATTCAGCCTTGATGTTGTTGTCGGCCACCAGCTTGGTGTACTTGGCGTTTTCAGCGGCCAGGAAGGTGGCGAACTCTTCTTGCGAGCTGGCCATGGCTTCAACACCCAGGCCGGCAAAACGCTCTTTCAAGTCGGGGTCGGCCATGGCTTTTTTAAGCGCTGCCATGTATGAATCGACCACCGCCTTGGGTGTTTTGGCCGGCAGGTAAACGCCCCACCAGTTGTTGGCCACCAGACCTTGCAGACCGGCTTCAGCGAAAGTCGGCACATCAGGCAGCATGCTGGCGCGTGTGGCGCTGGTCACAGCCAAGGGACGCAGGCGACCGGTCTTGATGTGCTGAGCCACCGGCAAGGCGTCCGAGACCATCATGTTGATCTGGCCGGCGATCAGGTCGGTGACAGCCAGGCCGCCGCCTTTGTAAGGAATTTGCGTCATCTTGACTTTGGCCTGGCGCATGATCATTTCACCGGCCAGGTGGGCCATGCTGCCCGGGCCGCTGGTGCCGAAGTTGATCGCGTCAGGCTTGGCGCGCGCAGCGGCCAGCAGCTCAGCCAGGTTTTTGTAAGGCGAGGCCGCAGGCACCACCAGCACGTTCGGTCCGACGGCGGTCAGCGAGACGGCGATGAAGTCTTTCTCCATGTTGTAAGGCACTTTGGAGATCAGCGGGTTGACGGCGGCGGGGCCGAGGTTGCCGATCACAAAGGTGTAACCGTCAGCCGGCTGGCGGGCGGTGTATTCCATGCCGATAGAGCCGGCCGCACCAGGCTTGCTTTCGATGATGACGGGCTGACCCCAGGCTTCGCTGAGCTTTTGTCCCATGATGCGGGCCATCAGGTCAGAGCTGCCGCCGGCGGGGTAAGTCACCACCAGTTTGACGGGTTTATTGGGAAAGGCTTGAGCCTGCGCGCCCGTGTAAGCGCCCAGACACATTGCAGTGGCTACAAGGTAGCGCAATGCCAAGGAGCGTCGAGTCATGTGTGTCATCTTGTCTCTTTCATCTGTCTGTTTGTGGATAGGGTGCAAGCCGCTTTGGCAAATTCAGTTTATATGATCGATTGATAAATTGACACCCTGGTAGACATGATGAAAACCCTGATCTGCGGGCCAGGTCAAAGAGAGCAAGCTGGACTTAGTTGGCGGCTTTTTTCCCGCCCTCGCCCAGCCACCAGGTCAGCAGCCGGGTGCAATCGGCAGGGTCCAGTCCGCTGGCTGCGGCTTGGTCAAAACTGGCCAGCGTGGCGGCGGTCAGCGGCATGCTGCGCTTGAGCTGCGTGCCCTGCGCGAGCATGGAGCGCACGTCCTTGCGCATGGTCGCCAGATTGACCGTCACCGCATCGCTGGCCTGACCGGCCAGCGCCTGCGCAATCATGGGGCCGCGTACCTTGAGCATATTGGGGCCACCCGAGGTGTCAGCAAAGATATCGATCACACGTGCCGGGTCCAGCCCGAGCGGGGCGATCAGCGACAGGGCTTCTCCCAAGGTCTGCCAATACACCATCAAAGGCAAGTTGATGGCCAGCTTCATCATGGCGCCTGCGCCGTGCGGGCCGACATGTTCGATGCGCCGGCACAAGATGCTCAGCACAGGCAAAGCGCGCGCCAGCTCATCGGCCCCACCGCCGGCAAAGCCCAGCAACTTACCCTCTTTGGCCGGGCCGACGCTGCCGCCTACCGGGCATTCCACGTAGCTGACACCGGCCGCGCCCAGGCGCAGACCCATCTCGACCTGGCAGGCTGAGCTGGTGGTGCTCATGTCGACAAATATTTGGCCGGGCGCAGCGCCGGCCAACAGGCCGTCAGCACCAAGGTAGACGTCATGCAACGCCTGTTCGTCGGTGAGCATGCTGATGACCAGCTCGGCCCCGGCGCAGAGTTCACGCGCTAGCGGCACACGCTTGGCTCCCAAGACCAGGAGCGGCTCTGCGCGGGCTGCGGTGCGATTCCACACCGTGACCTGGTGGCCTTCTGAGAGCAAGCGCGCAGCCATGGCGCTGCCCATTTTTCCGGTACCGGCGAGGCTGATTCTCATGCGGCTTTGGCGATAGCTGCGTTGACTTGCGGCATGACTTTTTCGGCCATCAGCTCCATGGATCGGCGTGCCAATACCGGATCGACCCAGTCATGTCCGGCATAAAGCAGCGTGCCGAAGTCACCGGTGAGTTCGCGAAAGGCCAGCAATTGGTCCACCACGCTGTTGACTGAGCCGGCCAGCACAAGGCGCGGCGTCATGGTGTCGGCGTTGATGGCGTCGTCGGGCTCACTTTGGTCCAGCTTGAACAAATTGGAACGACCGCCAAAACCGACCAGCTTGCGAATCAGCTGCTTGAAATAAAAATGGTACGGGCCTTCAGACGTGTGGCCGTAGCGGCGTGCCAGCGCGTCGTCGTTGTCGGTGACAAAAATGCTTTTGGCCACGCGCCACTGCGCCGGGTCAGCCGGCCGGCCGGCTTGCGCGCAACCCTCGACATAGCTGGGCCAGTGAGAAGCCACCCACTGCGGCAGCAGGAAGTTGGCAGAGATCGGGTCCCAACCGCGAGCGGCCGCGGCAGTGATACCCTTGGAGAAAGGCGCAACGGCAGTCACCACGATGGGGGGGTGCGGCAATTGATAGGGCTTGAGGATGATGCCCTGGCCGATCTCGGGGATCATGGTGCGGGCCGTGCTGATGTTGAAGTACTTGCCCTGCAAATCGTAGGGGGCAGTGCCTTTCCAGATGGCCATGACCATGTCGATGGCCTCGACAAACATGTCCAGCCGGTCGCGGCCGAAATTACCAAAGACTTCAGCGTCCGAGGCCAGCCCGCCGGGGCTGATGCCCATGATGAAGCGGCCTTTGAGCATGTGGTCGAGCATGGCCACATTGGCGGCAATGGCGGCCGGGTGCCCGTTGGGCATGTTGATGGTGCCCGAGCCCAGCTTGATCTGGTGCGTGTCAAAAGCCAGGCTGCTCAGGAACATCAGGCAGGATGTGA
>JBIKHX010000182.1:0-4898 GCA_044361945.1 Polaromonas sp.
GGGCTTTTCGTCAAGCAGCAGCCAGGCAATCAGCACCGACCAGGCGGGCATCAGGTAAAAAAGCAAGACCACCCGGACCACGTCACCGACGGTCACGGCCCAGTTAAAGCTGACATTGGTCAGCCCCGAGGCCAGTAGCAAAAGCAGCAGGCCGGGGTGTTGGATCAGACCGCGCCAGGCCTGTGGCCGGTAGGCCAACACGCCCAGGGTTGCCAGCAGGTAAATCAATACCGTTGACCACAGCGGATGCAGGCCATGGGCTTGCACCTCGCGCAGCGGCCACCAGGAAACACCCCAGACCATGGCATTGAAAACCAGCGCCACAACAGCGAGCGTGGGACGTTCGCTGCCACCCTGAGGTGCCTGCATCAGTGGCCCTGGTCGCTGCGGGCGATTTTCAGCAGCTCTTCGAGCTTGTCTTTGTGGTGCACGCAGTTGTGCGTATGCCAGCGTTGGATGACCCACATGAACCCCGCCACCACCACACCAAAGGCTGTGATGGCGCCGAAAGCCGAGACGCCCAGAGCGGTGGACAGGCTGTAACAGCCGCCCAGTACCAGGATGCAGGATTGCTCATTGAAGTTCTGTACCGCGATGGAGCGACCCGCGCCCATTAGGTTGTGGCCGCGGTGTTGCAGCAGCGCATTCATGGGTACCACCAGAAAGCCGCCCAGGCCGCCCAGCAAAATCAGGAAAGGCGCAGCCACCCAGACGTTGTCGATGAAGTTCATCAGAATCACCAGCAAGCCCATGCCAATGCCCAAAGGCATCAAGCTGGTTGCTTGGTCCAGGCGCATGCGCATAGAAGCCAGCACCGCGCCTACCGCCGTGCCAATGGCCACCACGCCCACCAATGAAGACGCTTGCGTTGTGCTGTAACCCAGTGCGGCAGCGCTCCAGGCCAGCACGATATAGCGCAGGTTGCCCGACACCCCCCAGAACAGCGTGGTGGTGGACAGTGATATCTGGCCGAGCTTGTCTTGCCACAGGGCGGTGTTGCAGCGCCAGAAATCAGGCAGGAGCGCCAGCTTGTTGCCGGGCATCGGGCGCATGGCCACGCCGGTGAGTGGAATGCGAGTGTTGAACCAGGCCGCCAAAATGTAAACAAAAATCAGGAAGCTGATGGCCGATTCGGCTGGCGTATCAATGCCGGTGTTCAGCAGCGGCAAGTCCAGCGACAACATGTTCGACGAAATGACCGTGCCCACCAACTGCCCACCCAGCAGCACGCCCAAAATGATGGAAGCGATGGTCAGCCCCTCGATCCAGCCATTGGCTTTGACCAATTGCGAGGCCGGCAAAAGCTCAGTCAGGATGCCGTACTTGGCCGGCGAGTAAGCCGCCGCGCCCAGACCGACAATCGCATAAGCCAAAAGCGGGTGAGAGCCAAACAGCATCATCAGGCAACCCACCACCTTGATGGCGTTGCTGATGAACATGACATTGCCCTTGGGCCTGGCGTCGGCCAATGCGCCCACAAAAGGCGCCAGCACCACATAAAACAGTGCAAACATCGGCACCAGGGCGGCGGGCTGCCAGCTGGGCGCACCGCTTTGCCGTAGCAACTCAACAGCCACCACAAACAGGGCGTTGTCAGCCAGCGAGCTGAAAAACTGCGCCGCCATGATGGTGTAAAAACCGCGCTTCATAAAAGATGCGCCATCACGGTCGGGGCAAGGTCAGGTAAAGGGGCGGCAGAAAAAAAATAGCAGTTCTCCGTAGCTGTCAGGGTTTATAGCATGCGCGCCGGTGCCAAAATGGCTGTCATTCAACCTTGATGGTCGCCCCGATCTGATCTTGGTGCTTACCCTTGAGTTTTTTCACATGCCCCGTCCGATTCTTGCAACTGTTCACACCGAGGCGCTGCGCCACAACTTGCAGGCATTGCAAGTGGCCGCCGGCGATGCGCGGGTATGGGCTGTTGTCAAAGCCAACGCTTACGGCCACGGCATTGAACGGGTGTTCGAGGGCTTGCGGGCGGCCGATGGCTTTGCACTGCTCGATCTCAACGAGGCGCAGCGCCTGCGCGCAATGGACTGGCGCGGGCCGATTCTGCTGCTCGAAGGTATTTTTGAAGCGCGCGACCTCGAGTTGTGCTCGCGTTTGGGTCTGTGGCACGTCATTCATTGCAATGAACAGATCGACATGCTGGCCTCCCACAAGACGCAGCTGCCGCAGCGCGTGTTCCTCAAGATGAACAGTGGCATGAACCGGCTGGGCTTCAAGCCCGATCGATTCCGCGCCGCCTGGACGCGGCTGACCGCGCTGCCGCAGGTGGACGAGATTTCGCTCATGACGCACTTCAGCGACGCCGACGGGCCGGCCGGCGTTGCCGCGCAGTTTCAGGCCTTTGAGGCGGTCACACATGACCTGCCCGGCGAACGCACCTTGAGCAACAGCGCGGCCCTGCTGCGCCACGGCGAAGCCCTGGCCGAACGCTCGGACTGGGTGCGCCCCGGCATAGCGGTCTACGGCAGTGCCGCTGATTTTCCGCAGCACAGCGCCGGCCACTGGGGCCTGCAGCCGGCCATGACGCTCAGTGCCAAGCTGATCGCTGTGCAGCAGATCGAAACCGGTGACTCGGTAGGCTATGGCGGCTCATTCACGGCAGACCGCGCCATGCGCATTGGCGTGGTGGCCTGCGGTTATGCCGACGGCTACCCCCGCCACAGCGGCACGGGTGCGCCTTTGTTGGTGGACGGCGTGCGCACCCGGCTATTGGGCCGCGTCAGCATGGACATGCTCACCGTCGACCTGAGCCCTGTGCCCGGCGCCGGCATCGGCAGTGAGGTCACGCTGTGGGGCACGTCCGCCAGCGGCGCCGTATTGCCCATCGACGAAGTGGCCGCTGCCGCCGGCACCGTGAGCTACGAGCTGATGTGCGCCGTGGCCGCCCGCGTGCCTTTTGCGGCGGCCTGAACCGTCACGTATTCCGAAGCTGGATCCCCGCACTCAGCGCTTGCGCAGCCCCAGCGCCATCACCGCGCCCACTACCAGCAGCGCGCCTGCAACTTGCACAGGCGCAATCGACTGGCCCAGCAGCAGCCAGGCCAGCGCCAGCGCAAACACCGGCTCCACGTTCATGATGGCGGAATTGCCAACCACGCCAAGCTTGGGGAGCAGCGTGAACATAACGGTAAAAGCCGTGCCGTAAAGCAGGCTCAAGGCAACCAGACCCCACCAGCCCGCGGGTGCCTGCGGTAAATGAAAGCCGCCTTGCACGGTCACCAGGCACAGCGCCATCAGGCCTGCCATTGACAAGGTGGTGGCGGTGCGCACAAGGCCGTCTACGTCTGCGGCTTCATGTTGGGTGATCACCAGCGCCAGGCCGAAAGTGCAGGCCGCCGCCAGCGCAAAGCCCACACCGGCGCCAATGCGTGACCATTGAAGAGAAGCACCCAGCCCGGATGCGGCACCCAGCACGTCGAGCGCCAGCGCCAGACCCAGCAAAATCACCGGCATGGCCAGCAAGAGGGCGCGCTCCGGGGCCTGGCGGTAAATCAAGCTGGCCCACAGCGCCGTCCAGATCGGGTAGGTGTTGAAAGCCAGCAGCGCCAGCGCCACCGGCAGACGCGCCACCGACGAATAAAGGCACAGGCTTTGCACGCCGACCAAGAGGCCGATGAGCGGCAGCATGCGCTTGTGGCGCGGCGTGAAATGCTGCGGAACGCGCTGCACCCACAGGATGATGACCAACACCAGAACCGTCACGCCACTGCGGAAAACCACCGCCGTGGCCACGTCCACCCCGTTGTTGAAGGCCAGACGGGCGGTCACGTGGTTGGCGCCCATCATCAGCGCGATCAGTAGCAAGGTGGCAAAAGCGACGCCGCTCAGGGCGCGAGGGTTGTTCATGGTGCGTGTATTTCAGACTGCGGGTTGCAAGCCAAGCCATTATTGACTGCGCCCCTGTACCCCTGTGAGCCGGAATGACCGGTGGCCGTTATATTCAGTGCATGGCCAAAGACAAAACGATTTACACCTGCAGCGACTGCGGCGGCACCAGCCCCAAGTGGCTGGGCAAGTGCCCGCACTGCAATGCCTGGAACACGCTCATCGAGGGCGTGGCTGAAAGCGCCTCACCTGTCAAAAACCGTTTTGCCTCGCTGGCCAAGGCTTCCGAGCTCACTGCGCTGGCCGACATCCAGGCCACCGACATGGCTTACACGCCCACCGGCCATGACGAACTCGACCGCGTGCTCGGCGGCGGCATTGTCGAAGGCGGCGTGGTGCTGATTGGCGGCGACCCCGGTATCGGTAAATCTACCCTCTTGTTGCAGGCGCTGGACGCGCTGCAGCGCGCCGGCCAAAAGACGCTGTACGTGACCGGCGAGGAAAGCGGCGCGCAGGTGGCGCTGCGTGCGCGCCGGCTCGGGCTGGACGGCTCGCAAGTCCAGGTGCTGGCTGAAATCCAGCTTGAAAAAATCCTCGCTACCTTGCATGCGCACGCGCCGACGATCGCTGTCATCGACTCGATCCAGACCGTGTATTCCGACCAGCTGACCTCGGCGCCCGGCTCGGTGGCGCAGGTGCGCGAATGTGCCGCGCACCTCACGCGCGCCGCCAAGGCCAGCGGCGTTTGCATCGTGCTGGTCGGCCATGTCACCAAAGAAGGTGCGCTGGCCGGCCCGCGCGTGCTCGAGCACATGGTCGACACCGTGCTGTACTTTGAGGGCGACACGCATTCGAGCTTCAGGCTGGTGCGCGCTATCAAGAACCGCTTCGGTGCTGTCAACGAGATCGGCGTTTTTGCAATGACTGAAAAAGGTCTCAAGGGCGTCAGCAACCCCAGCGCCATCTTTTTGAGCCAGCACAGCGAGCCGGTGCCCGGCAGCTGCGTGATGGTCACGCTGGAGGGCACGCGCCCGCTGCTGGTCGAGATCCAGGCGCTGGTGGAC
>JBIKHX010000183.1:0-4878 GCA_044361945.1 Polaromonas sp.
GATTTTGGCCTTGACCGTTGTGTCTGTTGCCGTGGCGGTGTGGCTCAAGCGTTCACGCTTTGGCGCGCAGCTGGCAGCCATACGTGAGAACGAAGACGCCGCCATGGCGCTGGGCATCAATGTCTTCAGAGAAAAAGTCAAGGTGATGGTGTTGTCGGGAGCCATGTGCGGTGTCGGTGGTTGCTTTTTCGCGCAGTATTTTTTGTACATCGACCCAACCATTGTGTTTGGCGTGGACAAGTCCGTTGAGATGCTGCTGGTCAGCATGATCGGCGGTGCAGGCACGATTTACGGCCCCTTGATTGGTGCAGTTCTTCTGGCCGGCATCAGTGATATCACCCGCCTGATGACCAATGTGCAAGGTCTTTCGCTGGTGCTT
This sequence comes from Polaromonas sp., assembly GCA_044361945.1. Classification (GTDB taxonomy): domain Bacteria; phylum Pseudomonadota; class Gammaproteobacteria; order Burkholderiales; family Burkholderiaceae_C; genus Polaromonas. The sequence goes on from JBIKHX010000183.1 coordinate 380, forward strand.
TACGGCACTTTGCTGGTGATCATCATTGCCTTTTTACCCAACGGCCTGATTGATTTATTCAAGCGCATCGGTAAGCGTTTTAATCAAGGGGGCGCATGATGCTCAAAGTCGAGGGATTGACCAAAATCTTCGGTGGGCTCAAAGCAGTTGACAACGCCTCTTTGGAAGTCGGCGAGGGCCGGATTGTGGCGCTGATCGGGCCCAACGGCGCGGGCAAGACAACGCTGTTTTCCTGTATCGCCGGCTTTCAGTCCATCAATGCCGGAAAGGTCACCTTCCAGGGCAAGGACATTACCGGCGGTGCTGTGCATGACATCGCCCGCAGCGGCATGGTTCGCACGTTTCAGATCACCCAGCCCTTTGCCAAACTCACGGTGCATGAAAACATTGCAGTGGGCGCTTACCAGAAGTTCCATGACCGCAGCCAGGCTTGGGAGCACGCCCGTCGCGTGGCCGAACAGGTAGGCATGGGCGCACAGCTCGACCAACCGGCCGCTGATCTAACCGTGGCAGGGCGCAAGCGTTTAGAGCTCGCGCGCACACTGGCCACCGACCCCAAACTGCTGCTGCTTGACGAAGTGATGGCCGGCCTGAACCCCTCAGAGATTGTTGAAATCATCGACATCATTCGGAAAATCCGCGCCAGCGGTGTCACCGTCTTGCTGATCGAGCACGTGATGCAGGCGGTGATGAGCCTGTCCGAGCATATTTATGTGCTGTCTTACGGCAAGATCATTGCCGACGGAGCGCCGCACGAAGTGGTGAACAACCCGGCCGTGATCGAAGCCTATCTCGGCCGTGGTGCGGCCGATTCAGCCAAACCGGAGTCCAGCCATGCTTGAGATCCGAAACCTGCATGCCGGCTACGGTAGCGTTGAAATACTTCGCGGCATAGACCTGGATGTTCATGCCGGCGAGATCGTTGCGGTGCTGGGCAGCAATGGCGTGGGTAAGTCTACGCTCAACAACAATATATCGGCGCTGTACAAACCTTTCTCGGGAACTGTACGTTTTGAGGGTGAAGAAATTTCCGGCCTGAGTTCCAGCGAGGTGGTCAAGCGCGGCGTGATTCATGTGCCTGAAGGCAGGCGTGTTTTCCCGAATCTGAATGTGCTGGAAAACCTGGAGCTGGGCAGCCTGGTGCGTGGCACGGCTCATCGACAGCAGAACCTCGAGCGTGTGGTTGAAATTTTCCCCCGCCTGAAGGAGCGTTTCACGCAACTGGCTGGAACCTTGTCGGGCGGTGAGCAGCAGATGCTGGCGATTGGCCGCGGCCTCATGTCCGAACCTGTTCTGCTGATCATGGACGAGCCTTCACTGGGCTTGTCGCCGCTGCTGGTCGAGCAGATGTTCGAGTTGATCCAGCGCATCAACCGAGAGGGCCAGTCGATTCTGCTCATGGAGCAGAACGCCGTGCAGACCCTGGCGATTGCCAACCGCGCCTACATCATTGAAAACGGTGTGGTCGCCATGCAAGGCCAGGCGCAAGCCTTGGCCCGTGATCCGGACTTGCGCAAGAACTACCTCGGGCTTTGAGGCATGACCACTTTGTTCCTTGACACTCAAGAGCTGGCCGGCCGGCATGCCCTGGTGACTGGTGCCGGTTCGGGTATCGGGCTGGCGACGGCCTGCGCCCTGAACCGCCGCGGCGCACGCGTGGCTGCTGTGGTGCAGGACGCCGGACAGGTGCAGGCTGTGCATGCCCTTTTGCCTGATGCGGTGGTGCTGGTGCAGGACTTGCTGGATGACGCAGCCTGCGCCGCCTTGCCCGCGCGAGCGGCCCAGGCGCTGGGCGGGCTGGATGCGCTGGCCTGTTGCGCCGGCATCTTTTTCAAAAAAGGCTCTGACGACACCACGCTCGACGAGTGGCGCCGGACTCTGGCGCTGAACCTTGACGCCACCTTTGTGTTGACCCGTGCCGCTGTGGCGCAGATGCGCCAGGCGCGTACCGGCGATGCCAGTGTGGTGGTGGTCACCAGCCAGATCGGCCTGGTTGGCCATGCGCGCGGCGCGGCCTATGCCGCTTCCAAGGCCGGGCTCAACGGCATGGTCAAGTCGCTGGCACTGGAGTGGGCGGCCGAGGGTGTGCGTCTGAATTCTGTGGGCCCGGGTCCGGTGGCCACGCCCATGCTCGCCGGTGTGCTGGCCGACCCCGCCGCGCTGGCGGCGATGAATGCCACCATACCTATGGGCCGGCTGGGCCGGCCGCCAGAGATCGCCGAGCTGATCAGCTTTTTGCTGTCGCAACGGGCGTCTTTCATCACCGGTCAGGTGATTTGCGCCGACGGCGGCTTCACCGCGCGCTAAGGCGCAGCGTTTGCAAGCCATGAACAACGTCCTTCCTTTGACCAAGTACCACCAGATTTACCTGGTGCTGCGCGAGCAATTGCAAGAAGGTCGCTTTGCCGATGGCATGCCGGCTGAAATGCTGCTGGCCCGGCAATTCGGTGTCGGTCGGGTGACGGTGCGCCGTGCACTCGAGCAGCTGGTCGAAGAAGGTCTGATCGTGCGCGTGGCCGGTCGCGGCACCTGGCCCACACCCGTCCAGCCCTCGAAAGCAGAGCCACCCATGGCCCAGGGTGCGCCCACACGCCTCACCGGCTTGATGGGAAACATTGTCAGCGTCAGCCGCCACACCACAGTCAAGGTGCTTGACTGGCGCGTCGTTGATGCCTCTGCGTCGGTCGCCCAGGCGCTACTGCTTGCGCCGGGTGACAAAGTGCGCAAGGCGGTTCGCAGACGAAGTTCGCAAGAAGGCCCCTTGTCTTACATCACCACTTACATTCCCGAGCATCTTGCCACCGGCTTTGGTCGAAGTGAGTTGGCCCTTAAACCGGTATTGCAGTTGCTTGAAGAATCGGGTGTCGAACTCGGACGTGCGCGGCAAACCATTTCCGCCCGCCAGGCCGATGCCCTGGTGGCCGCAGAGCTGGACGTGGCCATTGGCACCGCCTTGCTGGACGTGCGCCGCCTGGTGTTCGATGCGCAAGACAAGCCCGTGCAGTGGCTGCACGGTCTCTACCGTCCCGACCGCTACGAGTACCAGCTGGAAGTCTCGCAGGTCGGCAGCATTGATGCCCGCATTTCAGTCAAGGACACCTTGCAATCATGAGCAATAGCACCTTGCAGGCCCAGACGCTGGCCCAAAAACTTCTGGCCAAAGCTGCCGGTCGCCCGCAGGCGGCTGTCGGCGAGATTCTCAATTGCCGGGTCGATCTGGCCATGTTCCATGACTCGTCCGGACCGCGCCGGCTCAAACCCATGCTAGAGGAGTTGGGCGCGCAGATCTGGGACAAGTCCAAGGTGGTGCTGGTCATGGACCACTATGTGCCCGAGCAGGACGACGATTCACGCCGTATCGTGCGCATTGCCCGTGACTGGGCCCAAGAGCAGCACTTGCCGCACGTCTACGACAGCATTGGCATCTGCCATGTGGTGGTGCCGCAAAAAGGCCATATTCGCCCCGGCATGTTTTGCGTGGGTGGCGACTCGCATTCGCCCACAGGCGGTGCTTTTGGCGCCTACATGTTTGGCATTGGTAGCACGGAGATGCTGGGCGTGATGGTCACCGGCGAGTTGTGGGTGCGCGTGCCCGAAACCATACGCATGCAATGGAACCATCTCTTGAGCCCGGGCGTCACGGCCAAAGACATGGCCCTGCATCTGGTGGGCCGCTTCGGCATGAACGGCGGGCAGTACCAGGCGATTGAGTTTTGCGGTGAAGCGGTGCAAGCGCTCTCCATGCAGGAGCGCATGACCTTGTCCAACATGAGCGCCGAGATGGGCGCACAGGTCGGCCTGATCGCACCCGACGACACCACGCGCCAGTGGCTGGCCGCCACCGGTGAGCCGGCTGCACAGGCGCTGGACCTGGCCGGCTGCGCGGGTGACGAGGGCGCAGCCGCCACCACCCATGTGTTCGATGCTGCCACGCTGGCCCCGCAAGTGGCTGCGCCGCACAGCCCGGCCAACACCCGGGCGGTTTGCGAGTTTGACCAGGTGCGTGTGGACGTGGCTTACATCGGCGCCTGCACCGGTGCCAAGCTCGACGACTTGCGCGCGGCTGCTCAGGTGTTCAAGGGCGCGAAGGTCGCCGCCGGGGTCCGCCTGATGGTGGCGCCCGCCAGCCTGCAAGACCAGGCGCAGGCCGAGGCCGAAGGCGTCATGGCGGTGTTGCGCCAGGCTGGTGCCGACGTGCTGCCCACCAGTTGCGGCGCTTGCTCGGGTTACGGCGGCAGCATTCCCGATGGTGCCAATGTCATTGCCACCACGGCCCGTAATTTCAAGGGCCGCATGGGCTCGGCGACGGCCCAGGTCTATCTGGCCTCGCCCTACACCGTGGCCGCCTCCGCCTTGCGCGGCCTGATCTCTGATCCGCGCGAGGTGATGGCATGAGTGTTCATCGCGTCTGGAAATTCGGCCCCGACATTGACACCGATGCGCTGGCACCGGGGGCCTACATGAAGCTGGGTATCGAGGGCATTGCACCGCATTGCCTC
>JBIKHX010000235.1:0-4106 GCA_044361945.1 Polaromonas sp.
CATCGGCGTCGGCTTCACCGGGCTGGGCAATGCGCTGGCCATGCTGTGTTTGCGCTACGACAGCGCCGAAGGCCGCAACCAGGCAGCGCACATCGCCGAGCGCATGCGCGACGCGGCCTACGCTGCTTCGGTGGCGCTGGCCCGTGAAAAAGGTCCGTTTGCACTCTTTGAGGCCGGGGGCTATCTGGCCAGCGGTACTTTTGCCAGCCGCTTGCCCAAAGCGCTGCAGGCAGACATACGCGCACACGGCATCCGCAACAGCCACCTGCTGTCGATTGCGCCCACCGGCACCGTCAGTCTGGCTTTTGCCGACAACGCCTCCAACGGCATCGAGCCTTCTTTTTCATGGATATACCGGCGCAAAAAACGCGAGGCCGACGGCAGCACCACCGACTACGCGGTCGAAGACCATGGCTGGCGTTTGTACCGCGAACTCGGCGGCGACATCACGAATTTGCCGGCCTACTTTGTCAGCGCACTGGAGATGCCCGCGGCCGACCACATCGCCATGATGAAAAGCGTTCAGCCTTTTATTGACACAGCCATCTCCAAGACCGTGAATGTGCCGGCCGACTATCCGTATGCCGACTTCAAGGACTTGTACCTGCAAGCCTGGCGGGCGCAGCTCAAGGGTCTGGCGACCTACCGGCCCAACAGCATTCTCGGTTCGGTGTTGGACGTGCTTTCGGTACCGGCCGCAACCGATGGCGCCGACGCGACTCCATCCGTCTGCGCACTGCCAGGCGATCCGATGCGCAGCGTGATCGAACGCCGCCCACCGGGCGCGCTGGCGGCGGTGGCAGAGAAGGTCGATTACTGGACGCAAGAAGGCCGTCGAACGCTGTACCTGCTGGTGTCCTTCATGCCCATGGTAGCGGCCGACGGCAGCCACATTGAACGGGCCATCGAGTTTTTCATGCCGGTGGGGCAAAGCGGCGAGTCGCAGCAGTGGGTCACCTCCAGCATGCGTTTGCTGTCGCTGGCGGCACGCGGCGGTTTTTTAGACCGTGCACTCAGCGACATGCGCAAAGTCGCCTGGGACCGCGGTCCGGTGCGCCTGGGCACCTACTGCAAGGCCGACGGCACACAGGTGCCGCTGTGGCACGACTCGGAAGTTGCCGCCATTGCCTACGCCGTGCAAAACATCATCGGCAGCCGCGCGGCCTCGCTGCAACGGCAATCACCGGCGATTGTTTCGCCACTGCCCGGCGCCATGCCGTCGCATTTGATGGCCGGGCGCAAATGCAGCGAATGCGGTGCGCACGCCGTGATCCGCAAGGACGGCTGCGACTACTGCACCCAATGCGGCCACCTGGGCACTTGCGGATGAGCGCCGTGCGTGAACTTGCCCGGCGCCATGCTTGCGTGGTCGACGAGCCGTCCGTGCTGGTGGCCGAGCTGATGGCCTCGCGTCAAACCACCCGCCCCAAGCGCTTGCTGGCACCCGGGCCCGATGACTGCGAATTGCAGGCGATCTGGGCAGCGGCGGCGACCGCGCCTGACCATGGACAACTTTTACCCTGGCGCTTTGTGCTGGTGCCGCTGGCAGCACGCTCACGGCTTGCCGAGGTTTTTGCGCAAGCACTGCTGGCGCGTGATGACCAGGCTCATGCCCTGCAATTGGCCCAGGCGCGCGAAAAAGCCTACCGCGCACCGCTGCTCATGCTGGCGGTAGTCAATGCGACCTGCGGCGACCCCGAAGTTGATTTGGCAGAACGCATCTTGTCGGCCGGTTGCGCGGTGCAAAACATGCTGCTGATGGCCACCGCCCAGGGCTATGGCTCGGCACTGACCAGCGGCAAAGCACTGAAGTCGATAGCCCTGCGCCAGCTGTTTGATCTGAGCGCGGATGAGCACGCCTTGTGTTTTGTCTCGATCGGCACAGCCGCATCGCACCCCCGGGCCCGGGCGCGGCCCGGACCCGATCAGTTTTCAAGTTACCTGACGCCGACCCCGGCCGAGCCCCGACGGCCAGACGGTGGAAGAGCCAGGTGAAGGTCGGGCAATCGACTGATAGCCATTCACTCTATTTAACAACCCGGAATCCCAAATGAAAAATAATCCGCCACGCCATCACCCTGCTCTTGTCGTTCTGCATTGGCTTCTGGCACTGCTCATCATGCTCGCGATTGGAATGGGCACCTTTGTATTAAAGGAAATACCGAACGCGTCTCCCGACAAACTTGGCGCCTTGCGGGGTCACATGATCATGGGCGTTGCCATTGGCGCCCTGATGTTGGTGCGCTTTCTGGTGCGATGGCGCACCGCTGGCCCTGCGCCTGCCTTGACCGGAAACCGCCTGCTCGACGGCTTGGGAAAAATCGTACACATTGGCTTGTACCTGCTGGTATTTGCCATGGCCGCCAGCGGCATAGCCACGGCCTTGCAGGCCGGATTGCCAGAGATCATTTTTGGCGGCAGCGGCGCGCCCTTGCCCGAGAGCTTTGCGGCCTACCCGGCACGCTTGGTGCATGGCGTGATAGCGACCTTGCTAATGATTCAGATTGGCGTGCATGTGGCGGGCGCGGCATACCACCAAGTCGTGCTGAAGGACAGGCTTCTGTCGCGCATGGGCATTGGCAAACGCCAGGCGCATTGAATGTCACCCATGAAAAAACCAACAGACGCGCCCCTGTCAGACCGCCGGTTTGCAGCATCCGAATGGCAGCAATGGCCTTACCGCGCGATGGCGCAGTCATTTTTGGCCCAGCAGCAGTGGTGGCAAGAAGCCACCACCGGCATCAAGGGCCTGAGCAGCCACCAAAAGCAGCTACTTAGCTTTTCGGTGCGGCAGGTGCTGGACATGTTTTCGCCGTCGAACTTTTTATGGAGCAATCCAGAGGCCCAGCACGTCACCGTGAAAACAGGCGGCGCCAATCTGCTGCAAGGCCTGCGCAACCGACGCGAAAACGCATTGCGCCTCTTGAGTGGTGGGCCGGTTCCTGGTACTGAAAATTTTCGGCCAGGCCATGAGGTGGCCATCACGCCGGGCAAGGTGGTTTTTCGCAACCATTTGATGGAGCTCATCCAATACACGCCGCAAACCGAAACCGTGTTTGCCGAGCCCGTTTTGATCGTGCCCTCGTGGATATTGAAGTTCTACATTCTTGACCTGTCGCCCCAAAATTCGATGGTCAAGTACTTGGTTGAGCAGGGGCACACCGTCTTCATCGTGTCCTGGAAAAACCCTGACGCCAGCGACCGCGATGTTGGCATGGACACCTATTTGAAATCTGGCGTCATGGGCGCTATCGATGCAGTGTGCGACATCATGCCAAAGCGAAAAGTCCAGGCGGTGGGCTATTGTCTGGGTGGCACCTTGCTGGCCATGGCTGCAGCCTATATGGCGCGCATGCATGACGATCGTCTGAGTTCGCTCACCTTGCTGGCCTCCGCGTTGGACTTTACCGAGCCCGGCGAACTGGGTTTGTTTATTGACGACGCCCAGCTCGCGTTGCTGGACCAGGCCATGTCGCGCAAAGGCTACCTCGACGGCAAGCAAATGGCCGGCGCATTTGCGCTGCTCAACTCGCGCGATCTGGTGTGGTCACGAATGGAGCGCGAATACCTGCTGGGAAAGCGCCAAAAGGTCAACGACCTGGCCGCCTGGAACGCCGACACCACGCGCATGCCATACCGGCAGCACAGCGAATACCTGCATCGGCTTTACCTGAACAACGAACTGGCTGCCGGGCGCTGCCTGGTTGACGGCATTCCCATTTCTTTGGCAGATATTCGCCTGCCCGTTTTTGCATTGGGCACCGTACGAGACACCGTCTCGCCCTGGCAGTCGGTGTACAAAGTCCACCTGCTGATGCACACCGAAATCACTTTCTGCCTGACCAGCGGCGGTCACAACGCGGGCATCGTCAATCCGCCCGGGCCGGACGCCAGACACAGCTACCAGATGGCAGTGCACGGCCAAGAGGATCACCACACAGATCCGTCAGCGTGGATTCAAACGGCACCCAGCCACGAAGGCTCTTGGTGGCTGGCCTGGAAGGACTGGCTGCAGACGCACAGTGGCAAACGCGGCAAACCACCGGCCATGGGTGGCACCGGTCACACGGTTCTGGAAGATGCGCCGGGAAGCTACGTCTTGAAGG
>JBIKHX010000185.1:0-4873 GCA_044361945.1 Polaromonas sp.
ATGTAGCTGATTTCCTTGAGCTTGAGCGCACCTTCCATGGCGATGGGGTAGTGCAGGCCGCGCCCTAAAAAGAGCGCGTTTTCCATTTTGGCAAAGTCTTCTGACCAGCTGATGATTTGCGGCTCCAGCGCCAGCACGGCTTGCAGCGCGGCGGGCAGGTGGCGCATGGCTTTGAGGTGCGCCGCTTCGGCTTCATCGCTGAGCCGGCCCTTACTTTGCGCCAGCGCCAGCGTCAGTAAAAACAAGCCGGCCAATTGCGCCGTGAAGGCTTTGGTTGAGGCCACACCGATCTCCACCCCGGCGCGCGTGATGTAAGCCAGCTTGCACTCGCGCACCATGGCCGAGGTGGCGACATTGCAGATGGTCAGGGTTTGCGTCATGCCCAGGCTTTGCGCGTGGCGCAGCGCGGCCAGGGTGTCAGCGGTCTCGCCGCTTTGCGTGATGGTGACCACCAGCGTGCGCGGGTTGGGCACGCTGGTGCGGTAGCGGTATTCGCTGGCCACTTCGACCTGCGTGGGAATGCCGGCAATGCTTTCCAGCCAGTACTTGGCGGTGCAGCCGCTGTAGTAACTGGTGCCGCAGGCCAGGATCAGCACCGAGTCAATGTCTTTGAAGGTGCGGAAGGCGCCGTCGCCAAACAGCTCGGGCACGATGGCGTTAACGCCTTCGAGTGTGTCGGCAATGGCGCGCGGCTGCTCGAAAATTTCTTTTTGCATGTAGTGGCGGTAAGGCCCGAGCTCGGCCGCACCGCTGTGCGCCTGCACGGTCTTGACCGCGCGCGTCACCGCCTTGTGCTGGCGGTCGATTACCCAGTATTTGCCCAGTTGCATGTCCACCAGGTCACCTTCTTCAAGGTACACAATCTGGTCGGTCACGCCGGCCAATGCCATGGCGTCGCTGGCCAGAAAGTTTTCGCTGTGGTCTTTACCCACACCCAAAATCAAGGGTGAGCCGGCACGCGCGCCGACCACGCGCTGCGGCTCGTCTTTGCAAAAGGCGGCAATGGCGTAAGCGCCGTGCAGCTGCGCCACGGCGGCCTTGAGAGCCTCGAATAAATCGCCGTCGTACAGGCTGTCCATCAGGTGCACGATGACTTCGGTGTCGGTCTGGCTTTGAAACACATAGCCCTTGGCTTGCAGGGCGGCGCGCAACTCGTCGTGGTTTTCAATGATGCCGTTGTGCACCAGTGCCACCCGGCCCGGCCGTGCATCGGCGCCTGCGCCTGTGCCATGGCTGAAATGCGGGTGCGCGTTGTGCACCGCCGGCGCGCCGTGCGTGGCCCAGCGTGTGTGCGCAATGCCGGTGCCGCCTTCAATGTGTTCGGCGCTGACTTGCGCCTGTAACTCGGCCACGCGCGAGGTGCTGCGCGCGCGCTGCAGGCCGCCTGCATACACCGCCACGCCGCAGGAGTCATAACCGCGGTATTCGAGCCGCTGCAGGCCCTGCACGAGGACGGGAACAATGTTGCGGTTGGAAACCGCGGCGACGATGCCACACATAAGCCAGCTCCTGGGTTCAGATCAAATCAGATCAAGAAGCCGATGGTACGTTTATGTTTATTTTTAATTTGATCAAAATATGATAATAAAAGGAATAAAATTTCATTAAACTTGGTAAATTGAATTAAATTTCATAAGTTGTATTTTTATGGAACAAATAGCGCTTGATGGTACCGACCTTCGCTTGCTCGATGAATTGCAGCAAGACGCCTCGCTGAGCAACCAGGCACTGGCTGAGCGTTGCCATGTGTCGCCGCCCACCTGCCTGCGGCGCGTCAAGCGCCTGCGTGATGCGGGCCTGATCGAGCAGCAGATCGCGCTGCTCAGCACCGACAAATTGGCCGCCACACTGGGACGTGGCCTCACGGCTCTCACCGAAATCACGTTGGATCGGCAAGGCAACCAAGAGGCGCTGGCCTTTGAAGCGCGCGTGGTGGCAGACCCGGCCGTTCAGCAGTGCTACCGCGTCTCGCCCGGGCCGGACTTTGTGTTGGTGGTGCATGTGGCCGACATGCCGGCCTACCTGGCGCTGGCGCAGCGGCTTTTCACCAGCGACGCGAATGTGCGCAACGTGAAGTCTTTTTTCAGCATTCACCGCGCCAAGTTTGCGCCGCGGGTGTTGCTGGGGACTCTCAATTAACCTTGGACTTTTAAATCTTGACTTTTAACTTGGGACTTTGAATGCCGCAAACCAGTTTGAAAATTGTCTTCCACGGCCAGAACGCCAGCAACTTCCGCCAGGGTTTTGCCGCGCTGGTAGGGCCCGGTCACCACATCATTGACCTGAGTGACGGCTTAGCGCTGCCGGGGGAGCGCGAGCACTATGAAACGGCGGACGTGATCGTCGGCATCAAGCTGGACGCGGCCATGCCGCAGCCCAAGGCGGTGCGGCTTTATCACGCGCCGGGGGCGGGCACTGACGCGATTGACGCGGCTTTACTGCCGGCGTACAGCGCGCTGTGCAATTGCTTCGGGCATGAGGGCGCGATTGCCGAATACGTGATGACGGCCCTGCTGATGCGCCACGTGCCGCTGCAAGCGGCTGACGCTGACTTGCGCCAGCAGCGCTGGACTTACTGGGCCGGCCGGCCGACGGCGCTGCGCACCGAGCTGGGCGCGCAGACCCTGGGCTTGCTGGGTTTTGGCCATATTTCCAAAGCGCTGGCGGCGCGGGCCAAGGCCTTTGGCATGCGCGTGCACGTGGCCAACCGCAGTGCGGTCAACAGCCCTTTGGTGGACCAGTCTTTCAGCCTGAACGAGCTCCATACCTTCATGGGTTCGGCCGATGCCGTGGTGGTGAGCCTGCCGCTGACCGGCGCCACGCAGGGCCTGGTGAATGCCGCAGCGCTGGCGGCCATGAAGCCCGATGCGCTGCTTGTCAACGTGGGCCGAGGCCCGGTGATTGATGAGCAGGCTTTGTACGAAGCACTTTCAAAGCGGCAGATAGGCGGCGCGATCATTGACACCTGGTACCAGTACCCGAACGCGGACAAGCCCGAATGCGCGCCCTCGCGCTTTGACTTTGCAGCACTGGACAACGTGGTGATGACGCCGCACATGTCGGGCTGGACATCGGGCACCGTGCGCCGGCGCCAGCAAACCATTGCTGAGAACATTACACGCCTACTGGCCGGCCAGCCGCTGGACAACGTACTCAAGGCTGCCGGCGTCTGACAAGTGCCAGGACTTCAGCGCTGCGCTAGGTGCTGCCGCGCTGCACCAGCTCAAAGCCCAGATCGACACAAGACTGCGCCTGGGTTTCACCGCGCATCAGGGCCAGCAGCATATTGGCGCCAGCCTCACCGATTTGCGCACGCGGCGTGCGCACCGAGGTCAGCGGCGGCAGCATCTGGTCGCTGCCGGTGAGGTCATTGAAGCCGGCAATGGCGATGCGCGAGGGCACCGCGATCTTCAGCCGCAGCGCGGCCAGCAAGGCGCCCTGTGCCAGGTCGTCGTTGCAAAAGAAAATGGCATCGACCGCCGGGGTCTGGCCCATGATCTGCTCAAACATCACGCCGCCCAGCGCCAGTGAAGACGAGGCGGGGTTGAGCCATTCGAGCGTGGGCTCGTAGCAGCCGGCTTCTTGCAATGCGCTGCGCCAGCCGTAAAGGCGTTGCATCACGCGCGGGTCCAGTTGCGCACCGGCAAAGGCGATGCGCCGGCGACCCGTGGCCAGCAGGTGGCGCGTCAGCGCGGCGCCGGCTTCGTTTTGGCGAAAGCCAACGCAATAGGTTGGCTCGGCTTGCCCGGCATCGGGCAGTTCCATCAAATGCACACAAGGCACCTGGCTGCGGGCAATCAGGGCCCGGGTGGCTGCGTTGTGGTTCAAGCCGGTTATCAGCAAGCCAGCCGGCCTGTGCAGCAGTTGCTCGCGCAGAAGTTGCTCTTCCTGGCCGTCGTCGTAATGCGTCACGCCCACCAGGGCCTGAAAGCCACCGGCGCGCAGGGTTTGCTGGGCAGCGTCGAGCAAGTCCACAAACAAGTTGTTGGAAAGTTTGGGTATGAGCACGGCCACGTGGTTGCTGCGCTGCGAGGCCAGGGCGCGGGCGGCCGGGTCGGGCACATAACCGAGCTTGGCAGAAGCGGCCAGCACCCGCTCGACCAGCGCCGGATCGACCGCTCTTTCACCGCGCAAAGCGCGAGACACTGTGATCGGGCTGACGCCGGCGGCATGGGCCACGTCATTGAGCGTGACGCGGCCGGTGGCGCGGTGGTGTTTGGCAGGCGTGGGCATGTCTCGCAAGGGTAAATACGGGGCAGGAACTGCGGCCCGCCCAGTTAGGCTAGCGCTGTCCAGAGTCTCATCAGTCTAGCCTTGGCAGTTTGGCTGCCTATTGATGATTTCCCTGTGCCACATGAATAAATTGCTTTTCTGTTGCTGCTTGATTTTTTCAAGCTCTTCAGGATAGCGCTGTCCAAAAGCGGGCGGGCGAGACCCTTGCCCGGCTTGTTACTCTGCCATTCAAAGGAACTTTTCCGGTGACCCAACTCGACATTCTGGCCATGCCCAAAGTGAACACGCTTTACATCGAAGCATTGAAAAAAGTTTACAAAGTGCACGCCTACCAGCCCGACGACGCACAGGCCATGGCGGCGCTGGCGCCCAAGATCGTGGGTCTGGCCGCCGCCGGTGAATCCGTCGTGCCGGGCAGCCTGATCGCGCAACTGCCGCAGCTCAAGATGCTGTCGGTGTTTGGCGTGGGCTATGACGGCATTGATGTGCCGGCCGCTATCCGCCAGGGTGTGCCGGTGACGCACACCCCCGGCGTGTTGACCGATGACGTGGCCGACCTGGCAATGGCCTTGGTGTTGTCGGTGGCGCGCCACTTGCCGCAGGCCGACCAGCATGTGCGCCAGGGCCGCTGGCCGCAAGG
>JBIKHX010000184.1:0-4873 GCA_044361945.1 Polaromonas sp.
TGATCTTCCAGTCCTTGGGGTCTTTGAGCTTGACCTCCTTGGGCGCCTCCAGCTTGGCGGCGGCCGCTGCCAACTTGCCGTAGCTCAAAGAACGCTTGCTGGCCAGGTGTTGCACACGACCCAGCGCCGTGCTGCATTCGGCAGCCGGCACACCCCAGCTCTGTGCAGCGGCCGCCACCAGCATTTGGCGCGCGGTGCCGCCGGCCTGGCGCAAATAGGCTTGCGAGTTGCGGATGGTGCGGCTGCCGACGGTGGCCATGTCGCCGTACACCCGCTTTTGGCGCAGGTTGTCGTGCGCAGTGGCGTATTCGACGCGGACTTTCTTCCAGTCGGCGTCCAGCTCCTCGGCCACCATCATGGGCGCGGAAGTGCGGCTGCCCTGGCCCATCTCGGTGCGGGCGTAGCGGATGATGATGGTGTCGTCGGGCTGGATCTCGATCCAGGCATTCAGGCGCGGCGTGTCGGCGGCTTCGGCTTTGTCGGGCAGGTAAAAAGCCAGACTCAGGCCGGCAGCGGCGGTGGCTGAGACCTGCAGGAAGTGGCGGCGGTCCAGGCCGGTAGCAGTGGTTGGGGTTTTCATGCGCGCACCCCCTTGGCAGCGACCGCGTGAATCGCCTTGCGGATGCGGGCATAAGTGCCGCAGCGGCAGATGTTGGTCATGGCCGCGTCAATGTCCTGGTCGTTGGGCTTGGGCTTTTTCTTGAGCAGGGCCACGGCCGCCAGCATCTGGCCGCCCTGGCAGTAACCGCATTGCGGCACCTGGTGCTCTACCCAGGCCTGTTGCACCGGATGCAGCTTGCCCTTGGACGCCAAGCCTTCGATGGTGATGACCTGCTGGCCGGCCGCCGCCGACACCGGGTAGGAGCACGAGCGCACCGGCTCGCCGTTGAGCAAGACGGTGCATGAGCCGCACTGGGCCACGCCGCAGCCGAATTTAGGGCCTTTGATGTCGAGTTCGTCGCGCAAGGCCCACAGCAGGGGCATATCGGGCTCGACATCGAGTTCGTGCGATTTTCCGTTGACTTTGAGCTTCATGAAACCAGTGCCTCCAATGTGTGAAGCTTGCACATTAGACGATTGTCAGCAAAATATCAATCGTGCTAACCAGACACATCAACAGTGACGGGGCATTCCTACTTTAGGCCGGGCCGGCGCCGTCAACTCAATACGGCTGAGCAGCCGTTCGTCGCACGAGTCAAGAACGCTTGAGCCGCCAGCGTTTGAGCAAGAGTGCGTTAGACAAAACGCTGACACTCGACAGCGCCATGGCGGCCCCGGCCAAGACAGGGTTCAGGTAGCCCAGCGCAGCCAGCGGGATGCCGGCCACGTTGTAGGCAAAAGCCCAAAACAGGTTCTGACGGATTTTCATGACGGTTCGGCGGGATATCTCCAGCGCACCTTCCACCAGCGACACATCGCCGCGCATCAGCGTGATGCCCGCCGCGTGCATGGCGACATCCGTGCCAGTACCCATGGCCATGCCAACGTCTGCTGCCGCCAGCGCCGGTGCGTCATTCACGCCGTCGCCGACCATGACAACAGTGCCCCCGCGCTCCCCACTGCGTGTGGTTCGCTGCCCCCCGAGGGGGTGCATTTTTCCTTGGGGCGGCCCTGCGGAAAAACCGGTGCCCCCGCGCTCGTCGCTACGCGTACTGCGCTGCACCCCGTGGGGATGCGTTTTTCCTTGCTTAAGTTCGGCCACCAAGGCGGCTTTGTCGCCGGGCAGCACCTCGGCCATCACCTCGTCGGCATGCAGGCCCAGGCGCTCGCCCATGGCCAGGGCGGCGCCGCGGTTGTCGCCTGAGATCATGACAATGCGCAGGCCCCGGGCGCGCAATGAGGCCAGGGCTTCACGGGCGCCGGGCTTGGGTTCGTCGGCGAATGCCATCAGCGCGCGCAACACCAGGCCCTCAGGCCGGCGCTCGGCCAGTGCCGACAAGGTGGCGCCGCCTTTTTGCAGGCGCTCGGCTTCGCTTTGCAAGGGGCCCAGGCTCAGGCCCAACTCGTCAAGCCAGCGCAAGCTGCCGATCAGACAGGGCACGCCAGCCACCTGTCCCTCGGTTCCCCGCCCCGGGACAGCGCGCAGATCGTCTGGCGCAAGCACCGGTATATCGCGCGCCTTGGCAGCGGCCAGAACGGCGCGTGCCAGCGGGTGCTCGCTGCCGCTTTGCAAGCTGGCCGCTGCGTTCCATTGCGTCGCCTCATCAGCACCGGCAGCCGGTACAAAGGCAACCAGGCGGGGCTGGCCGATGGTCAAGGTGCCGGTTTTGTCAAGGGCCACGGTGTCGGCGCGGTAAGCTAGCTCCAGCGCCTCTGCGTCTTTGATCAAAATACCTTCGCCCGCAGCCACGCCGGTGCCGGCCATGATGGCCGCAGGCGTCGCCAGGCCCAAAGCACAGGGGCAGGCAATCACCAGCACCGCCACCGCGCGGATCAACGCCACCTCCAGCGGCTCGCCCATGGCCAGCCAGCCCAAGAGAGTGGCCAGCGCAATCAACAGCACCACCGGTACAAACACGGCGGCCACCTGATCCACCAGCCGCTGAATGGGCGCTTTGGCGGCTTGTGCGTCTTGCACCAGATCGATGATTTTGGAGAGCACAGTGTCGCGCCCGACCGCGCTCACCCGAATGAGCATGCGGCCGTCCCCGTTGATGCTGCCGCCCGTGAGCGCAGCGCCCGGCGCTTTGCTCACCGGCAGCGGCTCGCCGGTGAGCATCGACTCATCGAGCTGGGAGCGACCTTCTTGCAGCACGCCGTCTACCGGTACGCGCTCGCCCGGCAACACCACCACGCTGTCGCCGACCAACAACTCCAGCACGGGCACGTCGGCCTGTTCGCCGTTTTTCAAAATCACATGCGCCAGCGCCGGCCGCAGCGCGTGCAGGGCGCGGATGGCGGCGGTGGTCTGGCGCTTGGCGCGTGTCTCCAGCCACTTACCCAACATCACCAAAGAAATCACGACCGCAGAGGCCTCGAAATACAAGTGCGGCATGCTGCCGTCTTGCGCGCTCCACCACAACCACACCGACAAACCCCAGCCCGCACTCGTGCCAATGGCCACCAGCAAATCCATGTTGCCAGTGCGCGCTTTCAGCGCATGCCAGCCGGCCCGGTAAAAGCGCGCACCCAACACAAACTGCACCGGCGTGGCCAGGCAAAACTGCAGCCAGGCCGGCAGCATCCAATGCCGCCCGGCCAGGTCAGCCAGCATAGGCAACACCAAGGGCGCAGCCAGGGCCAATGCCAGCGCAACCGGCGCAAAACCGGTCCAGGCAGAGGGCTCGCGGGCGTCGTCCATCAGGTCTGTTTCGCGAACGCCGTAACCCGCCTCTCGCACAGCGCGCCGCAACAAGGCCGGCGTAGCGCCGTCCGGGGAGTAATGCACGCGGGCCGATTCGGTGGCCAGATTGACTGTGGCCGCCCGCACGCCTGGCACTTTTTTCAGCGCCCGCTCGACGCGCGCCACACAAGAGGCGCAGGTCATGCCATCAATGCCGATATCCGTTGCCGCCTCGGTGGTGGCGCCACTCATCGAACCAACAGAAAATGATGAGGCGATAGGCGTGTTCATGACCCGAGCTTAAACCTTGCCGCAGTCCGGGGCCAGGGCTATGCTCAGACCATCGAACCAAGGAGACTTCTGATGCACCAAACCTTTCACGTCACCGGCATGACCTGCGGTCACTGCGAACGCGCTGTCAAAACCGCCGTGCAACAAATTGACCCGCAAGCCGTGGTGACGATTGACCGGGCCGCCAACCGCGTTGACGTTGACAGCGCCGCGAACCGACAGGCGCTGGCGCAAGCCATCACAGAAGAGGGTTACGCGGTCGGCGCCGACTGAGCCGGCGCTGCGCACATGCGCGGATTAACCGATCGGCCTGATGCCGATCAGCAGGCCGTGCAGCCAAAAGGCAAACACGGCCCAGGCCAGCGATCCGGCGGCCAGCACGATGGCTGTGCGGCCAGCCGTACCCGGCGCGTAGACCACGCCCAGGCGCCGGTCACGCCGGCGGGCGCTGGCAAACAGGGTCACCGACCAGATCAAGAAGCTACCGAATAACAAAGCGCCGGCCAGCGTGCCGTTGGCCAGCAAATGGGCCAGCGACCAGACCTTGGTGCCCAGCAGCATCGGATGGTGCAGACGCGCTTTGATGTGGTTGCCCGGCACTTCGGCGGCGGCCAGCAAAACAAATGCCACCCAGGTCAAGGAGGCGGCCAGATGCTTCATACCGACGGGCGGGCTCCACAGCTGCACCGGTTGCTGTCGGGCGACACCAAAGCCCCACACCAGCAAGACAAAGCCGGCCAGCGAGGCCAGCGCATACAAACCCTTCCAGGGTTTAGCGCCAATGCGCGCAATGCTACGGCTGCGCCACTCGTCGGCCAGCATGCGCGTGGAATGAACGCCCAAAAATAGAATCAATCCGGCCAATAAATAAATCAACATCTGCAGACTCCCCGGTGTAAGACCATGTCCGGCGCTCGCAAAATATCGCAACGCACATCAGTACCAACTGTATAAGAAAGAGCGCGGCTCTGGATTGGCGTATGGTGTAGGCCTTACCGACTGCTGTTTAAAACCCGTCTGCAATCTCATGCTCGCTGCGCGACCCGCCACCCAGGCGCCTGAAACCGAACTGTCTTTTGAACCCGGAACGCCCGCCTTGTCCATCAAGGTGATGACCGTGAACATCCACAAGGGTTTTACTTTTTTCAACCGCAAATTCATCTTGCACGAACTTCGCGACGCCGTGCGGCAAGTGGGTGCAGACGTGGTCTTTTTGCAAGAAGTCAGCGGTACGCACACATCCCACGCGGATAAATTCAAGAATTACCCGCAAACGCCGCATTACGAGTTTTTGGCCGA
>JBIKHX010000186.1:0-4815 GCA_044361945.1 Polaromonas sp.
TCTCAAGCCGGTAGGGCTGCATCCAGTCGAGCGGACGCAGCACCCCGTAAAGCCCGCTCAAAATGCAAACATGCGCTTGCGCCCATTCAAGCTGCGCGGGCTTGAGTGTTTTGGCGTCCAGGCCTTCGTACACATCGCCGTTAAAGGCCAGCACGGCCTGCTTGGAGTTGCTGGCGCTGAACTTGGGTGACCAGGCTTCGTAGCGGGCCACGTTCAGACCGGCCAGCTTGTCTGAGAGCGTCATCAGCTCAGCGATCTGCTGGGGTGACTTTTTCTTGAGCACGCCGATCAGTTCAGCCGACTGCGCCGGGAAACCGGGCAAGCTGTGCGGCAGCGCCCCGGCAGGGGTGTCATAGTCAAGAGATTTGGCGGGTGAGAGTAAAAACAACATCTGTGGCATCCTTTGGCTTTGCAATTATCCGGCAGCAAGGCCCCGGCGCCGCGCCTTCACCACGATTCACCTGGAACAGCACTTGAGCGCTTTATTTACCCCCTTAACTTTTGACGCACCCAAGGGAGCGTTGACCCTGGCCAACCGCATCGTGGTGGCACCCATGTGCCAATACGCCTCCACCATGGGCCAGGCCAATGACTGGCACCTGATGCACTGGGGCCAGTTACTCAACAGCGGCGCGGCCATGGTCACGCTGGAGGCCACCGCCGTCTCGCCGGAAGGCCGTATCACCCCGGGCTGCCTGGGCCTGTGGGACGATGCCACTGCGCAGGCGCTGGGCGATCATCTGGCGCGCGCGCGCCGGCTGGCGCCGCCCGTGCCAGTGTGTATTCAGCTCAACCACGCCGGGCGCAAAGCCTCCAGCGCCCTGCCATGGGAAGGTGGCGCCCTGCTTTCTGCGGCCGATGGCGGCTGGCTCACGGCCGGCCCCAGCGCGCTGCCGCATTCGCCGCACGAGCCCGCTCCGCAAGCCCTGTCAGTGGCCGACATTGACCAGATCACCGCTGACTTTGTGGCGGCCGCCCGCAGAGCCGATGCGATGGGCGTGGACGCCATAGAGCTGCATGCCGCGCACGGTTACCTGCTGCACCAGTTCCTCTCACCGATCAGCAACCAGCGGCAAGACAGTTACGGCGGCTCTTTTGACAACCGCATCCGCATGCCCCTGCAAGTGTTCAGCGCCGTGCGCCAGGCCTTTGGTGGCACCCTGGGCATGCGCATTTCGGGCACCGACTGGGTCGATGGCGGCTGGACTATTGAAGAGACGGCCGAGCTGGCCCTGCGCCTGAAGACGGCGGGCGCGCAGTTTGTGCACATTTCTTCAGGCGGCGTCTCGCCACTGCAAAAAATCACGCTGGTACCCGAATACCAGGTGCCCTTGGCCAAGCGGGTGCGTGAGCACTCGGGCCTGACCACCTTTGCGGTGGGCCTGATCACCGAGCCACAGCAGGCCGAGGCCGTGCTGGCGCGCGGCGACGCGGACCTGGTGGCAATGGCCCGGGCTTTTTTGTACAAACCCCGTTGGGGCTGGGAAGCAGCGGCAGCGCTGGATGGCCAGGTGAGGGCCAAAGAGCAATACTGGCGCTGCATGCCGCGCGAAGCGCAGCATATATTTACCAAGGTGCGCCTAGGCGCCCGCTAAAATTTACAAACTAAGGAGACAAGCATGAAAAAAATCACCCGCCAACTTCAACAGGGTCTGGCCCTGGCCAGCCTGTGCCTGCCACTGACCGTGCTGGCGCAAGCCTTTCCTAGCAAAACAATCACGCTGGTAGTGCCCAACCCGCCCGGTGGTTTGGTAGACACCTCCGCACGGCTGGTGGCAGAGCCATTGGCCCGCCTGATCGGTCAGCCTGTGGTGATAGACAACAAGCCCGGCGCCAGCGGCAACCTGGCTTACCAGAACGTAGCCCGCAGCGCCAAAGACGGCCACACGCTGCTGGTGTCTTACTCGGGTTACCACATCGCCAACCCCATCCTGATGGACAAGCTGCCCTGGGAGCTCAAGGACCTGGCGCCCGTGGGCCTGATCACGATTGCCACCAACGTGATTGCGGTTCACCCGTCGGTGCCGGCCAACAACCTCAGGGAGTTCATAGCCTACGCCAAGCAAAACCCCGGCAAGCTCAATTACGCTTCGCAGGGCAATGGCTCGGTCTCGCACATCGGCACCGAAATCTTCAAACTGCAAACCGGTGTGAGCATGGTGCATGTGCCCTACAAGGGATCGGGCCAGGCGATTGCTGACGTGCTGGCCGGCCAGGTGCAGGTGTTCATCACCACGCCGCCTTCTGTCATGGGCCATGTGCAAACCGGCAAGCTCAGAGCGCTGGCCGTCACCGGCAAGACGCGCCACCCGCAAATGCTGCAAGTGCCAACCGTGGCCGAGGCCGGCTTGTCAGGCTTTGAGCTGGAGTCCTGGGTAGCGCTTTACGCCGCTGCCGGCACACCGCCTGCTGTGCTGCAAAAGCTGTCGCAAGAGGTCAAGCGCAGCATGGAGCTGCCTGAGACCAAGCAACGCGCCGACGCGGCGGGCATCGAGGTGCGCTTCCTTTCGCCGGCAGACACCACCAAGCAGCTCGAGCGCGAAACGCTGGACTGGGGCCGCGCCATCAAGGCGGCCAACATCAAGATCGACTGAGCCGCTAAGCTTTCAGCGCAGGTCGCTGGCCAGCGAGGCCAGGGCCTCGGGCGGCACGCTCACATGCGCCGGGTAGTTGGTGTGGTCGCAGCCGACCTTCACACTGGCACCGGCCTTGACGGCGGCGCACATGGCGGGCGTGAGTTCAAAGCGCACAAAGTGAACGGCTGAGGTTTTCTCATCGTTCTCGCGGTCCATGTCTTCGTCTGCAATCGCGTAGACGCGGGCATGGCCCTCGACTTCTACAAAGGTGCGGTCTTCCACGCCGATCAGCCGGGCCAGCTCGCGCTTGCGCTCGTTGACGTCGGGGTACTCGATCAGCATGGTGGCTTTCCAGTTGCTGCCATCGGGCATCAGGGGCGCATAGGCCTCGATCTCTTGCTCGATACCCTCTTCTTCAAAGATTTTTTCGATGCGCAGCATCTCCTGGATCTGGTAGCGGATGCTGGTCTCGCTTTCAAACTGCAGATTGATGTGCTCGCCCAGGTGCACGCTGCGCAGTTGGCGGTGCGCCATCACTTCTTGCTTGTGCGCTTTGCGAAACTTGCTGTAAGCCTCGAGTGTCATGAGGCTGTCGCGTGTGATTTTTCCGGTGACTTGCATATTGGTTTCCTTCAATGAAATTAAGACGTTGATTACTTCAGGCCATAGGCCGTACGGATCAGCGTGAGTGGGTGTTTTTGTGGCGGCGCGCCCAGCTTGTTGACTTCAAAGCCCTGGGCAATGTGGTGGCCGCCCAGCGGGCAGTCCGAGCTGATGACGTCGGGCAGGCCGCCGTCTTTGTGGTTGGCCATGGCCTTGAACAGCGGCTTGCCGATCTTCATGGCCTGCTGGTGGTAAGGCAGCTTCACACCGAAGGTACCTGCATGGCCCGAGCAACGCTCGTGCGTGTGCACGCTGGTGCCGGGCACCATCTTTAGCATTTCCTCGGTTTTCTTGCCGATGTTCTGCACCCGGCCATGGCAAGGAATCTGATAGCTGATCTTGCCCAGCGGCACCGGAAACTCCATCTTCAAAAAGCCGTCGCGCTTGCGGGCCATGAGGTATTCAAACGGGTCCCACATGTGCGCTTTGACAAGCTGAACATCAGCGTCGTCAGGGTACATGAGGGGGATTTCCTGCTTGAACATCAGGGTGCAGCTGGGCACAGCGCTGAGAATGGCGTAGCCGTCTTTGGCGTATTTGGCCAGCACCGGAATGTTGGCCTCTTTGCTTTTGTTGACGGAGTCCAAGTCACCGAGCTCGAGCTTGGGCATGCCGCAGCACTGCTCTTTATCAACCAGCACGTAAGGCACTTCGTTGTGGTCCAGCACCTTGAGCAGATCGTGGCCGATGCCGGGTTCGTTGTAGTTGACGTAGCAGGTGGAATAGATCACCACCTTGCCGGGTGTCTTGGCACCGTCGCGCACCGGGTGTGGCGGCGACTCGGGCGCGCCTGAGCGGAACTTCTGGGTGGCCAGCTCAGGCAGCCAGGCGTCTTTGTCCACGCCCAGCACTTTTTCCATCAGGGCGCGGGCCGGCTTGGTTTTGTTGACGGCATTGACCGCCTGCACCACGATGGGAATGCCGGCGAACTTGCCGTGCGTGTCGGTCGAGGCGAGGAACTTCTCGCCCATGCCCACTTCACCTTTTTTGAACTTGATGGCCTTGGCCTGCAGCATGGTGTGCGGAAAGTCGAGGTTGAACTCGTGCGGCGGCACATAAGGGCACTTGGTGAGGTAGCACAGGTCGCACATGAAGCACTGGTCCACCACTTTCCAGTAATCTTTTTTGTCCACACCATCGACTTCGCCGGTCTTGCTTTCGTCGACCAGGTCAAACAGCGTGGGAAAAGAGCCGCACAGGCTAACGCAGCGGCGGCAACCGTGACATATGTCAAAGATGCGCTCCATTTCATGGAGCACTTTGTCTTCGTTGTAGTAGTCCGGGTTTTTCCAGTCGATCGCGTGACGCGTCGGCGCTTGCAGGTTGCCTTCTGTGGCCATGGTCTTGCCTCTTAAAGTGATTTGTGAAAGGGCTTTGAGCTGGATAAAGCCCTTTCACAAACCCCTGCGCCCTTTTTCAAGGGCGCAGAAGAAAGCGAGTCGCCGCCTTGTGGGCAGCGTTTGCTCAGGGGGAAATCAATCCACCAGTTCGGCCAAAGCCTTGGCGTAACGGTTGGCGTGTGAACGCTCAGCCTTGGCCAGGGTTTCAAACCAGTCAGCCACTTCGTCATGACCTT
>JBIKHX010000187.1:0-4811 GCA_044361945.1 Polaromonas sp.
TGGCAAGCACAGAAAAGTCGACTTTGAGCACGTCGGCCTCGACCACCTTGAGCTGTGGATGGGCCTGGAGCTGACGCGCAAGGTCCCGGTCCAGCTCGATCACAGTCAAATGGCCAAGTCGCTCAACCAGCGGCTGCGTCATCGCGGCCAGGCCCGGTCCGATCTCCACCATAGGCTCACCCGCTTTAGGATTGATCGTTTGAATGATGTCTTCAATGATCCCGCGGTCCGTCAGAAAGTGCTGGCCAAAGCGTTTGCGCGCCACATGCTTCATGCGTGGTCACGGCCCGAATCTATCGGCTTGATCGCCTCTTGCTCACTGCTCATTGCGCAATTCCACATAAGCCCGTCCGCGCACTTCCTGTTGCCAAAGAATAAAAGCCTCATCTATTTTTTTCTCGCGCACCAGATTGCGGGCCAAATCGCGTTGCTCACGCTCAGACAAGGGCGCTTCTCGGCGCGCGATCACCTGAATCAAGTGCACGCCAAAGCGAGAGACCAGCGGATCGGCAATTTGGCCGGGCGCCAGCTGGTCCATGACCTGCTCGAATTCGGGCACAAACATACCGGCTGAGGCCCAGCCTAAATCGCCGCCGTCCTTGGACGAACTATCTTGGCTGCTGTCCCTGGCGAGCGCTGCAAAATCAGCCTGCCCTGACTCGATGCGACGCTTAAACTCGATTAGTTTGGCCGTGGCAGCGGCCTCGTTGAACTGCGGGCCCGCCTTGAACAAGATATGACGGGCGCGCGTCTGAATCACAGTCAGAGCCGCCGCATCGCGCGACTTTTTGACCAACTGAAGCACATGAAAACCCGCGCCGCTGCGCAAGGGGCCTGCCAGTGCGCCGTCCTTCAGGTCACGAACGGCGTCAACGAACAAACTCGGCAGGCGATCAACCGGCCTGAGACCCAAGTCGCCGCCGGCCGCACTGTCCGGCGAATCTGAGACTTCAGCGGCAACGCTGGCAAAAACTTCTCCGACACGCACACGCTCGAACGCCCGCTGGGCTTTGGCCTGGAGCGCGCGGACTTGGTCGGCCGTGGCGCTCTCAGGTACGGCCACCAAAATCTGGGCCAGCTGAATCCGCTCAGGCTCGGCGATGGCCTGTGCCTGGCGGTCTCTGAAAAACAGATCAATGTCCTGCTCGCTGACTTTGACGCGCGAGTCGACTTCCCGCTCGCGCAATCGCACCAGCGTCAACTCGTCACGCACATCGGCGCGAAAGCGAAGGTATTCAACACCGTCAGCACTGAGCCGGCGTTTTAACTCTTCCAGCGAGACCTGGTTTTGCTGCGCTACATTGTCAACCGCCTGGTCGACGGCCGCGTCATCGGGTGCCACGCCCAGCTCCCGGGCCAATTGCAGCTGGGCACGCTCAAGAATTAAGCGCTCAAGCACCTCGCGCACCAACTGGCTGCGCGGCGGCACATTGCCCTGACGTGAAAGCTGCTGCTGAACGCGCAACAATCGCTGCTGCAATTCGACGTTCGTGATCGGCGTGGAGTTGACGACGGCTACGATAAAGTCGGCGGCGCTGGGCGCACGCTGGCTTTGGCCTGCTACCGGCCAGACGCACAAACCCAGGCACAAAGCAGTCAAGAGCGTGCGCAAATGGTGGCCTTGACCGGCCGAAGAAATTGAAAGTCTAGTCATAGTTGGTGAAACGGCTCGGGGACGTCTGTGTGTTGCGCAGGTTCTGGTATTGCGGAATATTGGTGCGCAAAGTGCCCAAGGGATTGTTGCCCAGGTAGGAAAGGCCGACGAACTCGATCTGGAACATGATTTGGGTGTTGGACGTGGACCGGCTGGTGTAGGTACGCTGCAAAACAGCGCGCCCGATCCAGCAACAGCCATCGTATTCAAAGCCGTACAAGGCGTCGACCATGCGCTGCTCGACCATATTGAAATTCATGCGTCCGACGCTATACCAGCGCCTGCCGCCCTGGCCCAGGCCAGCGGCCATGGCTTGCCCCTTGTCCCCCCACAGGTCATTCACCGGCCATTGCCAACCAACGTTGATCATCTCAGTGGCCGCCCGCTCACGTTGGTACGCCAGGGTTGCCAAGCGGTAATTGCTCGGGCTGTAGCGCGCAGCCAAGGTGCTGCGCTGTGATTCTTTGAGCTCGGGGTTGTACTGCACTGTCGCGTCCATGGACCACGCCTTCGTCCATTTGACAGAGCCGCCGATGAGTATGTCGCTCCATAGCTGCGTCACGGGCGTTCCGTTCTGCGCCAGTGTGACGCGCTGGTCTTCAAATCGAATCCTTTGGGCCGCCCCGACGCGCGCCACCTCGGCACCATTGGCATCGTCAATCAGGCGCGAGGTCAGGCCCAGCGTCAACAAGTTGGCGTCCGAGATCTTGTCATTGCCGACAAAAGCATTCTCCGTAAAGACCGTCGCGACGTTAAAGCCCCCGTCACCCGAATCGTAATTGGGTATGTTGTTTTGATTGCGGTAAGGGGTGCGCACATAAAAAGCCCGCGGCTCCAGGGTCTGGATGAACGCGCGCCCAAAAAGATTCTCGTCGCGCTCGAACTGCAGTCCACCGTCCAAGCTGAAGGTCGGCACCACGCGCGCGGTCGACATGCCGCCGCCGGTGCGGGTATGCGCAGACTCAAACTGATAACTGGTGGCATTGAGCAGCAGCTTGGGCGTGATGTAGCCAGCCGGCCAGCTCCAAGGTCGGCTGATCTGCCCGCGGGTAAAAACGCGCTGCGCATTGGGTTGGCTGGTGTTGCCGATGGCAGAGAAATGGGTGAGGTCTGCGTCTACCGCCCAATTAAGCCCAGACAAGCCGCCCAGCCGCGCGTTATTGCGGCCGTAACGGGTGGTCAGCTGGGGCAGACGATCGTAGGGCGCCACAATCGGGGAGCTGGCGTCGCTCAGCGTTTGCCAATGTTGCACCAGCAGGCCGCTGGTCCAGCCACTGCGCGCCCAGCTCAGCTTGATGTCGTTGGGCAGCAAGCGCTGCGTCAGAGCACCGCTGGCACCGGGAAAGTCACGCCAGTAATTGTTGTCGCCCACTCTGTTGAGATTCAGGCCCAGACCAACACTGCCGATGGCCGGAACGCCGGTCTGCAATGTCGCGTTGTGCTGCAAAGCATAAGACCAGCGCTCTTGATCCCGCAGCTTGTCAGATGGCATGTAGTTTGCGCGCAAAGTCCCGTTATAGCTTGGCTCCAGATAGCGAAACTCATTGACCAGGTTGACGCCACGCTTGGCCATGTAAGTGGGCGTTACCGTGGCATCGCGGTTGGGGGCAATGTCAAAGTAATACGGCACCGTCACGGACACGCCGCTGGTGGAGTCCAAAGCATAGGTTGGCGAAAGAACACCGGACTTGCGCTTGCTGCTGAGCGGAAAGCTCAGAGTGCCTGGCCAATGAAGAATGGGCACATCTTGGAAGCGCACCGTGGCGCCGGTGATCTCACCGACTTCGGTCTCAAAATCAAAGTAAAAGCGCTTGCCGCGCAGCTGCCAGGCCGGCAGCCAGCTGGCCTCGTTGTCACGCTCGCAGGTGGTGTAAGTGCCTTGCCAGGCAAACATGCGCTTTTCGCCCGCAAAATCAACCCGCTGCGCCGCACCGTTACCGCCTGCCACGAAGCGGTACCCCGGCGAGGTAAACGTACCCTCGAAACTGTCCAGCTTGAGGTCCAGCTCCGGGCCCCAATACTGGTTGCCGGCGTTAGAGACGCGCACATTACCGCGCGATTTCATGAAGTCATTGGGCTGGTAATAGTCGATGCGGTCAGCGCGCAGAGCCGTCTTGCCGCGGCGCATCTCTGCATTGCCCTCCACCAGAGAGTCAAGCTCCGGGCGGCCGCTGATTTGATCTCCAAAGACAAAGGTCGGCACTTCGTTGCCAGGCCCCACGAGCGGCTTTTCCTGCAACAGCGGTGTGCGTTTTAAGGGCGCACGCAAAGCCCCTGCAAGCGGCTCGGCCGGCAGGCTTTGGGCCCACAGGCTTGCGCCCGGCAGCAAGACCAGGCTGACCAGACGGAGCGCCGCCCAGGACGCGGCGACAATGGAGATAGAGCGAGACGCACAATGCATCGTGAATGTGAGATAAACCCGGTTTGTCGATTACCGACTGATTATCCATGACCCCCTCTTCTGCCAACCCTGCCAGCACTGCGGATATCGTTTGGAGCGAGCCGGGGCGGGCTGCCTTCTTCGCCCAATGGCTCAGCGCCGCCAGCGCGGCCTGCCAACTTGATCCGGCCACATTGCGCTTGGCCTCGGCCGATGCCAGTTTCAGGCGCTACTTTCGCGTTGATCACATGGACCCCGGCATGGGCAGCTGCATCATCATGGACGCGCCGCCGGCGCTCGAAGACTGCGCGCCCTTCGTCAAAATCGCCGGGCTGATGACAGACGCTGGCTTAAACGCGCCGCGCGTGCTGGCCTGGGACGAGGCGCAAGGCTTCATGCTGCTCAGCGACCTGGGCTCGCAAACCATGATGCAGGTGATCCAGCAGCAAGCGCCGCTGGACCCGTTTCCCCCCGCGGGTTCCCCGATTCACCAGATGTACATGGATGCGGTGGACGCGCTGATTGCCTGGCAGCTCTCGTCGCGCCCCGGCGTATTGCCGGCCTACGACGACGCCCTGCTGTCGCGTGAGCTGCAACTCTTTCCCGATTGGTACATCGCTAAGCACCGCGGCATCACGGTGGACGCAGGCCTGCAGGACAAACTCGCCGGTTTCTTTGCGCAAATCAAGGACAGCAACCTCAATTCACTGGGCGGCGCCCGCGTCTTCGTGCACCGCGACTTCATGCCTAGGAACTTGATGATTTCACCAAGTCTCA
>JBIKHX010000188.1:0-4799 GCA_044361945.1 Polaromonas sp.
TACGAGCATATTACCGGTAGTGGCGGCGGAAGCTTGGCTACCCGCATCGCCAGCAGTGCCTGCAGATGTGAGGTCGCCTGCTACTCTAGCAGTCATAATAACCGACGTTCCCGCTTCATTAACAGCTGCAGTGTACAACTTTGTATTGGCTGAAGCATTGTAGGCAAGAGCAAAGGCAACAGCAGCCTTGGCAGCGGAGTCGCCATCGGAGTTCGCAGCTGTATAAGTTACCCCATCAAATTTAAAAGTTTTCGCGTCTGCCATTACTGGCAGAGTAAGTGTCACAGTTTCAAAACCAGAGGCAGAGACGGTGTCGTCATCGGCACTGCTTGCACCAACGGCAACACCATTGATGGTCAAGTCGCCAGCAGCAATGTTTTTCAAGGTACCTGCAATGCCAGAAAAACCAGTTGCAGACAAAGAAGACCGTGCGCCCAGGCCCAGGTCTTTGGTGCCCGCAGCAGCAATTTGCACAGTCATCAGGTCGCCGGCGTTGACACCGGTTTGCAATTCCAACTTGGCGGCTGAGCCGTCCAGCAGCTTCATGCCGTTGAAGTTGGTGCGCGAGGCAATGTTGTCAATTTCTTGTTTGAGCTGGGTCACTTCCAGTTGCGAAGCAGCGCGGTTGTCAGCAGAGGCTGAACCGTTGGAGGACTGCACGGCCAGTTCACGCATGCGCTGCAGCATGTCGTTGATCTGGCCCAGGCCGCCTTCAGCGGTTTGGGTCATCGAAATACCGTCATTGGCATTGCGCATGGCCACAGCAAAGCCGCGGATATCGGAGGTCATGCGCAAAGAGATGGCCAGGCCGGCGGCATCGTCTTTGGCGCTGTTGATACGGCTGCCGGTGGACAGACGTTCCATGGCGGACGCCATAGATTTGTTGACGTTGCTCAAGGAAGCTTGGGCCGTCAGAGATTTAACGTTGGTGTTGACTACAGACATGGAATAACTCCTTCAAAATAAATTAACAATTCAGACCTTGGCGTTCAGCAAATTGCCTTTGTTCTCGTCAATGCTGCGGGCCATTTGGACGATCACTTCATTGGGTATCTGGCGGATCACTTCGCCGGTTTCCTGGTTGGTCACTGTGACCACGGGGCGGTCGAGAGAGGGATCTATTTTGAAAGCCAGGCCGCGACCGCCGTCTTGCATGCGTTGGTTCATGCGGGCGATGGCTTGGTCCAGGCGTTTCTTGTCACCCTCGGTGTCCACATTGATCTGTGGTCGCGCAATAGGCTCAATTTTGGGACGGGCGATTACAGGGGCAGGCGCAGGTGCGCCTGTTCCTTGAGCGGGATCGCCGGCCCCCGCACGCACCGGGGGTGCGGCTACAGGGGTGGTGACCCGCGGGCCACCTTGCATGTCAATCATGATGAAATCCTTTCCTGACTGCGTTTACACACATGAAGATCCCTTGCCACAGGTTCGTGTAAAGGTGCTTCGGTCAGGAAGGATCGACCCCTCCCCGGATAACTTGAGGGTTTTCCGGAAATATTTTTTAACGAGTTTTGCCGGCCAGGGTCTTGAGACCGGGCCGGTTCAGCGGCAAGCCGCTTGTTTAGGCATTAGTTCATTTGTTTGTGTACATGGACATCATGCCGTCAAAAGTATTCTTAAGGCTGGTTTTTTGGCTGTTAATGCTGCCAACCAGGCTTTCCATGGCAGAAAACTGCTTGGTGTAACGGGCCAGCATGTCGTCCATGCGGGTTTTCAGCGCGGTCAGTGCAGCGGCGTATTTGGTGTTCTGTGATGTGGCGGTTGCGCTTTGCGTTGTCAAAGGGCTGGTGGTGGACAGCCAGGTGGTGATTTTGCGCAGGGTGTCACCGGCAATACCGGAGCCGCTGCTCGAAAAGCTGAGGTCTGCCAATTTGGTGCCGGCAGCGTTTGCCGCCGTCACGGTAAAGCTAGAACCGCCTACGGTTCCAAATACGCTCACTTTGTAGGGCGCAGTGCCGCTGGTTTCTTGCACAAGCTGAGCGGAGTAGCCTAAATTGGCGGCGTTGATGGCGTCAACCACGCCTTGCGGCGTGGCACTGGCGGCCGCAACCGGAAAATCAGTGACCTTGCCCTCGCTGGAGGTGAGCGTGACGGTAAAAGCCGCAGCGCCGTTCAAACTGGTGGTGGCTGTGGCGTAGCCCGCACTGCTGCTGTAAGGTGGGCTGGTGGCGGTGCGGTTGTTATGGTTGGCGGTGAAGGTGGTCACCACGTCGGCAAAGTTGTTGGTCAAAGCCGCTGTGAGCTTGGTTTTGTCCAGCGTCATGACACCGGCTTTGTCCACACTCAGGCCCATTTGCCAGGCGGCGCTCACATTGGTGCCGGGGGTGGAAGACTCACCCAGCAGAACGTCGCGCAATTGGTTGCGTACCTGACGTACGCTGGTGTCGCCCACCAGGCTGGCGCCATAGATGTCTAGCTCAGACTTGGGGTTGGTGACTTCGGTAAAGAGGCTGTTGGCTTCGTTGTAGGCCGACACTAAGGCGTCAATTTTGGTGACTACTTGGTTGGTGTCGCGCGCCAGGCTGATGCTGGCCGTGGTGTTGGCGGCCAACAGGTTCATGGTCAAGCCGTCCACCACGTCGGTGACGGTGTTGGAGCCGCGGGTGAAAGTCACGCCGTCAACAGTCAGCACAGCGTCGCTGGCAGCCGTTTGGGCAAAATTTAGCGCAGCCAAAACACCCGCAGGGGTGGTGCTCATGCTGAAAGCTTTGTCTGAGCCGGTAGCGCCGGTCAGCACAACCTTGTAAGACGGTGACGCACTGTTACCGGAATTAACCAGCCTGGCCGTGACCGCCAAGCCGGCGGTATTGACGGCATTAACAAGCCCTTGGGGAGTGTCTGAACCGCTGGCCACTGTGAGCTTGTAGGTGCTGATGCCGGTGATGGCCTCGGTGCTGGCGGCTGTGGTGCCTACTTTGAAGGTCCCGCCACTTAAAGTTAAAGCACCCGAGGCGTTGACCGCAGAAACACCGGTTGTGCTGGTTTTCGCGTTGATGGCAATCACCAGGTTGTCAAACTTTTGGGCTGTGATGGCGATGTCAGTCACAGCGGTGGTGGCCGTCGTGCTGGTGGCCGTGACAGCAGTGCCAGTCGTCCAATCGGCTGTGGTGAAACCTGCCGTGAAGCTGCCGCTGTAGGTGCCCAGTGCGGCGCCGGTGGTGTTGCCGTCGGTGTCACCGGATGTCAAGCCGCCAAAGGCGGAGGCAACCTGGGCTGCCGTCATGGCGGCGGTGGCGGTGAATGTCAGCCCGTTGAGCGTTGCTTTTTGGCCGGCACCCAAAGCCGAGAAGGTAATGACGGAAGTCTCGGTTTGACCCGCAGCGCCTTGGGTGGTGACGATGGTCGGGTCTGCAGACACGGCGTCAATGGCGGTGCCGTTGATGGTGAGGCCTGAAACCGCCGCTGTGGAGGTGGAAGCGGAGCCTACCGTCACGTCCATGGTGAAGCTGCTGCCGGCGTTCAAAGCGGTTGAAGCGGCGGCAAAGCCAGTGGAAATATTGCGCTGGGCGCTGGCCAAAGTGGTGATGGCGACCGATCGGGTGCCCAGGGTTGCAGCTGTGCCGGCGGTAACGCTCAGGGCCGAGGTGTTGGTGTTGTTGACGCTGGACGCATTGAAACTGTTGGCGTCTTTGAGGGCGGTGACCGCCTCTTTGACGTTGTTCAGCATGAACTTGACGGCGGCATAGCCAGATACCCGGGCTTCGTTTTTCGAGATCTTGGTGTTGATGATGCTTTCTTGCGGAGCGCGTTCGGCGTCTACCAAGCTTTGGGCAAGCGAAACCACGTCCACCCCTGAGCCAGCGTTCAGTGAGGTGATGATTTTCTGGGCACTGGCGCGCTTGGCCGCAGCGGCGGTTTGCGCGTCTGCGGTGGCCGTGCTGGTGCTGGTGCTGGAAGTGGCGGCTGTGGTGGCCATGCTTGTGTTGCTTTATGTAGATGTCAGCGCGCAAAACCCCGTGGTGCTTCCTGAGGAGGCAACAAGGGGGGCACTTGGCGACCGGCCGTGCCGGGGTGGGTGGTGACGGCGGACATCAGGTGATGTAGTTAAAGAGGTTGAGCTTGGAGATCTTGCCGAAGCTGCTTTGGGCGGCTTCGAGCGCGAGCATTTGTTTGTTCATCTGACCAATGGCATCGGCGTAGTCCAGGTCTTGGATGTTGGAGAGCGTGCTTTTCAGGCTCAAGCTGGTTTCTTCAAGCACGGCCTTCTGGGCCTCTGCCACGTTCATGTCGGTGCCGACCTGGGCCAGGGCCAAAATTGTGCCGTTTTGCAGGGCGTCCATCTCGCCAATGCCGCGCTGCATGTCCATGCGGTTAGAGCTTCGCACAGCGGCGGTGAGCTGGTCCAGCGCCTGGAAAAAACCGGTACCGCTGGCCACGCCTTTGGCGTCGGTGCGCACGACGCGGACAAAGGCTTCAGAGCCTGAACGGTTGAGTTGAACGGTGCGTTGGTCGCCCACAGACACGCGCATGCGCGTCTGGTCGCCCTGGTAGGCGACTTCGCCACTGCTGTTTGCGGCAAAGGCGGGCTGGCTCACCCGGCTGCCGGCAAACAGGTAATTGCCCATGCTGTCTTGCGAGTTGGACAGGCTGAGTATCTGGTCGCGCAGGCCGCCCATTTCAATCGCTAAGGCTTGCCGGTCGGTGGGGCCCAGGGTGTCGTTGGCAGCTTGCAAGGCTATTTCTTTGACGCGAAGCAACAAGTCGCTGACGCCTTGTAACGCTGCCTCTTCGCCCTGCAAGCGGGTTTCCACGGTAGACAGGGTTTTGGCGTAGCTGTCGTGCCGGTTCATGATGGACTG
>JBIKHX010000189.1:0-4784 GCA_044361945.1 Polaromonas sp.
AAGCATGGCGATGGCGGCTTATTTTGAAGCTACCGCCAAGGCCTGCGCTCAGCCCAAGCTGGCCAGTAACTGGATCATGGGCGAGGTATCGCGGCGCTTGAACAGCGGCGAATTAGCGTTTGAACAACTGCCTGTGAGCAGCACACAACTCGCCGCCCTGATTGGCCGGATCGCCGACGGCACGATTTCTAATAACGCGGCCAAACAAGTCTTTGACGCCCTTTGGTCCGATGGCGGTGATGTGGACACCATCATTGAAGCCAAAGGCCTCAAGCAGATGAACGACAGCAGCGCGCTCGAAGCCATGATTGATGAAGTGCTGGCCGCCAACGCCAAGAACGTTGAAGAGTACAAGGCCGGCAATGCCAAAGCCTTCAACGCCCTGGTCGGCCAGGCCATGAAGGCCAGCAAAGGCAAGGCCAACCCGGCGCAGGTCAACGAGCTTTTGAAAAGCAAGTTGGGCTGAAGCTGCGACGGCTCAGGTGGTCCGGCCCATCGCGCCGGTCACCAGCCAATGGCTTTGGGCAACCACAGCGCGAGTTCCGGGAAAACAAACACCAGCAAAAGTGCCACGCCTTGCAGGCACACAAAGGGCACGACGCCTTTGTAAATATGCTTGATGTTGATTTCTGGCGGCGCCACGCCTTTGAGATAGAAAAGTGCCCATCCAAAAGGTGGCGTCAAAAACGATGACTGCAAGTTGACCGTGATCAGCATGGCCAGCCAAACCGGGTCGACGCCCTGCGCCAGCAAGGCCGGCAGGAACAGCGGCACGGCAATGTAGCTGATCTCGATCCACTCGATGAAAAAGCCGAGCACGAAAATCAGTGCCATCATGAACCAGATGTCACTGTTGACACCGCCGGGCAGCAGGTCAAACATGCGGGTGATGAGGTCTTCTCCGTGCAGGCCGCGAAAGGACGGAGCGAAGACTTGCGCCATCATCAGGATGAACATCATGACGGCCGTGATCTTGCTGGTTTCCAGCGCCACCTCTTTGAGCACTGAAAAGCGAAACCGGCCGGACAGCAGTGTGATCAGGACAGCCCCGACGGCGCCCATGGAGGCCGCTTCTGTGGGGGCGGCCACACCGCCAACGATAGAGCCCAGCACCGCCACCACCAGCAAGATGGGCGGCACCACGACTTTCCAGAACCGCACCCAGAGTTGCCGGCGGCTGACCAGGTTGCGCTCCGCTAGCGGGATGGGCGGCATCAGTTCGGGGTTCATCATGCCGCGCACCAGCAGATAAATGATGTAGACCGCCGCCAGCAACAAGCCGGGGCCGACAGCCGCGGCAAACAAGGTACCGACCGACAGCTGCATGATGTCTGACAGCAGGATCAGGATCAGGCTGGGCGGGATGATTTGCCCCAGCGTTCCTGAAGCGCAAATCATGCCGCATGACAAGCTCTTGTCATAACCGCGTTGAATCAAGGTCGGCAAGCTCAGCAAGCCCAAGGTGATGACGGTCGCGCCAACGATGCCGGTGGTGGCCCCCATCAACACGCCAAACAAGATGATGCCAACGCCCATACCGCCACGCAGGCCGCCGGCCAGGTGACCCATGACGTCGAGCAAATCGTCCGCCAGGCGTGACTTTTCAAGCATCACGCCCATGAAAACAAATAGCGGGATCGACATCCACTGGTAACCGGCCACGATGCCGTAAACGCGCGCCGGCAGCAGGTTGAAAAGCGAGTCGCCAAAACCCAGGTAGCCGAAAACGAAGCCCACCGTGGCCAGGGTAGTGGCCACCGGCACGCCGATCATCAGCATCACAAAGAAGGCCCCCAACATCAGGAGGGCGTAGGTCTGCGGCTCAAACATGTTGGCTTTCTGCCGCTTTTGAACGGTCGAGTATCAAGCGCAGCAAGGCGCCGACGGACTGCAGCGCCAGCAGGCCGTAGCCCAGGGGAATCAGTCCCTTGACGACCCAGCGCATGCGAAAGCCACCCGGGTCTGCCGATTGCTCATTGATGGCGTAAGACTGGTCGACATAGACCAGCGACAGCTTCAGGAAAATCAAGGCAACCACCAAAATAAGCAGCACAGACAGCAGATCGACCATGAATTTTTTCTGTGCAGAAAAGCCTGCGTAAAACAGGTCTACACGAACGTTGTCGCCCCGCTGGATGGCATAGCTCATGCCCAGCAGGATCATGCCGGCAAGCAAGTGCCACTCCAGCTCCTGAGCCCAGACTGAGCCGAAACTGAAGGCGTAGCGCAACAGGACATTGAGCGCGACCAGGCTGATCATGGCCAAGGCCACCCAGAGGGTGGCCCTGCCGATGAAGTTGATCAAAGACTCAATGCCCGCCAAGAGTGCGGACAGGGGTTTAAACATGCAAGCTCTTCCGGTCAGCCGCGGACTTTGATGTGGTACGCCTCTTCACTGATCTCGGACCAGCGGTCGAACTTGGCTTTGAAGGCCATGTACGAGTCATGCACTTTCTTGGTGAGCGGGTCTTTGGCGACGGCTTCGGCCAGCACTTTGGCGGTTTCGGCGCGCAACGCGGCAATCACGCTGTCGGGTAATGGCTTGGCGATCACTTTCTGGTTCTTGATCAAATCGTCCATCGCCTCTGAGTTGGCCTTCTGGCACCAGCCTTCACTGATGACATTGCAAGCCGCAGAGGCGTTTTGCACGATGGCCTGCAAATCCTTGGGCAACTTGTCCCAGGCGGCTTTGTTGATCAGCAACTCAGACACCGTGGCCGATTCGTGCCAGCCAGTGGTGTAGTAATACTTGGCCGCCTTGTGCAGGCCCAGGCGCCGGTCCTGGTAGGGACCCACGAACTCTGCGGCATCAATCACGCCGCGTTCGAGTGCCGGGAAAATCTCGCCGCCCGGCAACACCTTCACGTCAACACCGAGGTTGGCGTAGACCTTGCCGGCCAGGCCGGGAATGCGCATCTTCAGGCCCTTGAGGTCCGCAACGGATTTAATTTCTTTCTTGAACCAGCCGGTCATTTGCACGCCAGTGTTGCCACATGGCATGGCGATCATGCCAAAGGGTGCATACACCTCGTTCCACAGTTCAATGCCACCGCCGTCATAAAGCCAACCGTTCACGCCTTGAAAGTTGAGTCCAAAAGGAACTGCGGTGAAGTACTGCGCTGCAAAGGTTTTGCCGGTCCAGAAGTAGCTGTTGGCATGGTTCATTTCTACCGTGCCGGCGCGCACCGCATCAAAACCCTCGAAGGCCGGGATCAGTTCGCCGGCACCAAAGACCTGAATGTTCAGGCGACCGCCCGACATCTCCCTGATGCGCTTGGCCAGATCGGTCGCACTGCCTGGTCCATCCATATAAAAAGGCGAGCCCTTGCCATAGGCGCTGGTCATCTTCCAGTTAAAGACACCTGCGGATTGCGCGCTGACGATGGCTGGAGCAGCCAGAACGCTGCCGGCAACGGCGGCACGGGTGAGAAAGTTGCGGCGAACCAAAGTCATGAAAAGGCTCCTATTGATTTCCAAAGAAGTGGCCGCGCCAAACAATGAATGCGCGATCCACCATGTTTGTGCATGACCTTACCCTTACCGCAAACCCTGTGCCAACCCCTTCATACATCTGAAAAGCTGGGTTAAACCGAGCTGTGGCGCCGTACGGCTCACTTGAAACATCGCAACCGACGCCGCCCAAGGCCCACGGGAAAAGTGCACTCAAAACATGCGGGCGCACCAACATGGCCAGGGCCGATGCCTGCAGGCGTTCTCGATTGGTGTGGAGAGTTGCTCAATTGCGGGGCATACTGGTGCGTTGTCAACACCATCCTTCAGGAGCCCGCTTCATGACCATCTCTCTTTCTTCCGCCAGCCTTCCCGTTTTTGCCAAATTCCTGGGCAATCTGCGCCACCTGCTGACCAAGGCGCAGGCCGATGTGCAGGCTCGCGGCTATGACGAGCAGGCGCTGGTGCAGTTCCGGCTGGCGCCGGACATGCTGCCCTTCAAAAGGCAGATTTCTATTGCCTGCGACGCCGGCAAGCTGTGGGCCGCGCGCATCTCTGGGCTGGAAGCGCCGGTATATGAAAACACCGAAGAAACGCTCGAAGCGTTGGTGGGCCGCATTGACAAGACACTGGCCTGGCTGAAGACCGTGCCGCCTGCCGCAATCGACGGCCTGGAAGACAAGCAAGTCACCTTCCCCTCCGGTAAGACCGCCACGCGCACCATGAGCGGCGAGGACTACCTGAAAAACTGGGCGCTGCCCAATATGTTTTTCCACATCACCACGGCTTATGCCATCCTGCGCCACAACGGCGTAGTCATCGGCAAGAACGAGTTTTTGATGGGCGCGGGCAGCTAGGCTTCAGGCCTCAGGCCGCGGGCTTCACTGCACGCCGTAGCGGTCGCGGTAAGCCTGCACCCGCACCAGGTGCTCGCCCATGGCGTTGCCGGGTTGCGCGCTCAGGTAGGCCAGCAAGTCGCTGAGTTCCGCAATCGCGCACACCTGCAAGCCGACCTGCTCGCGCACGTACTGCACGGCGCTGTAAGGCAGGTCGCGGGTGCTGCCGTCGGCCTGGGTTTCAGTCGCCATTTCCTGGCGGTCCAGCGCAATAGCCACCGCATGGGGCGTGGCCCTCGCGGCCTTGATGAACGCAATCGACTCGCGTGCGGCGGTGCCGGCGCTCATCACGTCGTCAACAATCAGCACACGCCCCTCCAGCGGCGCGCCCACCAGGCTGCCGCCCTCGCCGTGGTCTTTGGCCTCTTTGCGGTTGTAGGCAAAGGGCGCGTTGCGCCCCAGGCGCGCCAGCTCAATGGCCACCGCCGCACCCAAAGG
>JBIKHX010000190.1:0-4774 GCA_044361945.1 Polaromonas sp.
GCCAGCGTGACATCGATGTCGCGTGTCAGCCGAACCTCTTGGAAGTAAGGATGGTTTTCGATCAAGGGCAATTCGGCTTGAAAAGCCTCAGGCCTGGCCACAATGTTTTTAACGGCTTGCAGCTTGGGCACGTAAAGACGCGTTTCCGCCGGCATGTTCAGGTCAAGGTAGCTCGTGCCCAGACCTGCACGTTTGTTGCGCGCAATCGCGCGACCCACGTTGCCTTCACCCCAGTTGTAAGCGGCCAGCGCCAGATGCCAGTCGCCAAACATGCCGTGCAGCTTTTGGAGGTAGTCCAGCGCAGCCCGGGTCGAAGCCAGCACATCGCGCCTGTCATCGCGAAAAGCGTTTTGTTTGAGTTCGAAATAAGTGCCTGTTCGCGGCATGAACTGCCACATGCCGGCGGCCTTGGCGCTGGAGACGGCTTGCGGGTTGAAAGCGCTTTCGATGAAGGGCAGCAGAGCCAACTCGGCGGGCATGTTGCGCTTTTCAAGCTCTTCAACAATATGAAACAGGTATTTCTTTGAGCGCTCAGTCATGCGCTGGATGTAGTCGGGCCGGCTGGCGTACCACTGCTCCTGATCCCTGACCAGTTTGCCATCGAGATCTGGCATGCGAAAACCGCGGCGCATCCTGTCCCATAACTCAATAGGCGCCTCAATCGGGGCGACGGGTTGCGCTAAGTCAGTCACAGCCTGCAAGGCGGTACTCGGGGGCAAAGTAGGACCTGTGGGCAGCTCTGGCGGCGCTGGCGGTGCCGGTGGAGTGATTGTTGCCGCGCTGAGGACCGGCGCAGTGGCAACTTCGGCTTGCTGCACCACGGCCACCGGGGCATTGATCACAGCCAAGCCTTCAGCGGCCGGCACTGCGCCAGGCGTAGCGCAGCCTGCCAGCAAAGCTGTCCCGAGCAGCAGGACAAGCCAGCGCATGGCAAGGCATGAGGCATGGTCAGCGCGTTGTGGTGGCGTGGCCGCTAAACAGGCCTGGTGAAAGTCTAAAACGTTCATAGATCTCGAGGTGGATGCTGCCGCAGCGGGCCGCACAGCAAAAGTAAGAAGTATCCAAGCTTAAGGGCCGGTCTACTGCGGCTGGCAAAAGGACGTGACCGCCCGGTTGACTAGAATCGAAAACCTGGGCGAAGCATCAAGTCTTCACCCTGTCTGAAAAAATCCATTGTCAGGTCTTGATGAGCTCGCAAATTATAGGTTTGACTGACTGGCTGAAAACACCACCCGGCGAATACCTGCTGGCTTGGGAGCGCGAGCGCTTTGACTTGGCCCTTAGCGATGTCTTTGGCTACCACGCACTGCAGCTTGGGTTGCCTGAAATCGATGCTTTGCGCGCCAACCGCATGCCGCATCAATGGGTGGCTTTGGATGCACCGGCCACGACGTCCACCACCGAATCTGTGCGGCAGATCGCGCTGTTGACGCATTCTGTGGCGTTGCCCTTTGCCGCCAACAGCCTGGACCTGGTGGTGCTGCCGCACACTCTCGAGCTCAGCCTGGACCCGCATGCCACTTTGCGAGAAGTTGAGCGCGTGCTGGTGCCGGAGGGGCGGGTTGTCATCAGCGGCCTGAACCCCGCCAGTCTTTGGGGCCTGCGCCAGCAGCGGGCGCGCATCTTTCGCCGGTTCGGCGTGGGTGAGTTGTTTTTGCCGCAGGCGGCTGAGCCCATTGGTCATTGGCGTTTGCGTGACTGGCTGCGGCTGCTGAGTTTTGAGCTTGAATCTGCGCAATTTGGCTGCTACCGCCCGGCCCTTGAAAGTGCGCGGTGGTTAGGGCATTTCCGTTGGATGGACGCTGCCGGCGCGCGCTGGTGGCCGATTTTTGGCGCAGTTTATTTTCTGGTGGCCAGCAAGCGTGTGCGCGGCATGCGTTTGCTGGAGCCTGGCTGGAAAACCCGCAGCGCGCGGGCATCTGCCCCTGCTGCAATTGCCAACCGCCGCCCGACCAGCTCAAAAAGCTCGACTCCTTCATCCTAATAGTCTTCAACTCTCCCTGCCAACCCATTGACCTTGCCATGAACGAAGTTCCAAATCCCCCCGTGCCGGTCGTGATCTACACCGATGGCGCCTGCAAAGGCAACCCCGGCCCCGGCGGCTGGGGTGCGCTGCTGAACTCCGGCGGGACTTGCAAAGAGATTTTTGGCGGTGAGCTGGGCACGACCAATAATCGCATGGAGATCATGGCCGTGATCGAGGCGCTGTCCGCGCTGAAACGGCCCTGCCAGGTCACTTTGCACCTGGACAGCGAATATGTTCTCAAGGGCATCACCGAATGGATTCACGGCTGGAAGGCCCGCGGCTGGCGCACGGCGGCCAAGGCCCCTGTGAAAAACGTCGATCTTTGGCAGCGTCTGGACGCTGTGGTCAGCACCGGCGGGCATCAAATTGACTGGCGTTGGGTGCGCGGCCACGCCGGGGACCCTGGCAATGAGCGGGCGGACGCTCTGGCCAATAAAGGCGTTGAAATGGCCTTGGCCAATGGGCGCACTGGCCAGAAGAGTTGACCGGGTTCGTTTTTAGCAGCTGTTTCGGGGCCGCCAGCAAAAATAGTCAAGTCCAAGTAAATTAGTCTTATCGGGCTAGTTTATGGGTTTTCCACATCGTGAATCCCAGTTAGCCCTGTTACATTGCGCAGTGAATTCTTCTTTACAACAATGCGGGTGCTTGTTTCATGGCTTCTAAAGTTATTTATCCTCTGATTGCTGCATTGGGTATTGCGACCGTGGGTGCGGGCGCCTGGTGGTACCAAAACCAGCCTGCAAAGGCAGCGGCTGAAGGCCAAAGCGCCTCTGCAGCACCTTCGCAGCCCGGTGCACCCGGGGCCGCGACTGGCGGCGCAGCCGGTGGTGCTGGCGGCGGTGGGAAGCCTACCGTTGAAGTGGCTCAGGTGGAATTGATGGACCTGGTTGATGAAACCCAGACTGTGGGCTCCTTGCGATCGCGTCAGGGTGTGGTTTTACGGCCTGAAGTCAGCGGGCGCATCACGCAGCTTAATTTCCGCGATGGCGACCGCGTCAAAAAAGGCCAGTTACTGGTTCAGTTTGACGACCAGTTGCCTGCAGCACAGGTGCAGCAGGCCCAGGCCGAGCTCAATATAGCCAAGGCCAACAACACCCGCAATGCCGAGTTGGTGGCACAAAATTTCATCAGCCGCCGCACACTCGACGAAAGCGCCGCCGCCCAGCAGGTCGCCGAAGCCAAGCTGGCACTGGCCTTCGCCACACAATCCCGCCTGAAGATCATGGCCCCCTTCGACGGTCTGGCCGGCATTCGCTCCGTCAACGTGGGTGACTACCTCAAAGACGGCGCTGACATTGTCAACCTTGAAGA
Source organism: Polaromonas sp. (assembly GCA_044361945.1). Taxonomy (GTDB): domain Bacteria; phylum Pseudomonadota; class Gammaproteobacteria; order Burkholderiales; family Burkholderiaceae_C; genus Polaromonas. The sequence continues at coordinate 3,338 of JBIKHX010000190.1, forward strand.
CATGGATGCCATTTTTGTTGACTACCGCTTGCCTGAGCGTTTTCAAACCAAGATCCGACGCGGTCAGTCCTCGGTGGTAGAGCTCGATGCCTTGCCGGGGCGCAAGTTTTCAGCCATTGTTCTGGCCATTGACCCCTTGATTGACGCCAACGGCCGCTCGGTCGGTGTGCGTGCCTGCATCGACAACCGGCGACTGCAATTACGTCCCGGTATGTTTGCGCGCGTCAACGCGGTTTTCGGCCAGCGTGACCGCGCCCGCGTGATCCCGGAAGAGGCCATCGTGCCTCAGGGCGGCAAACAGTTTGTGATCAAAGTGGTCAACGGCACAACACCCAATAGCCGCGTCTCCCAGCGCACTGAGGTCAAGCTGGGCTTGCGCAGCCCGGGCAAGGTTGAGGTGCTGGAAGGCTTGGAGCCTGGTGATTCGGTGGTCACTGCCGGTCAGCAGCGTGTGCAGCGTGACGGCACAGAGGTGAGGGTGCTGGATGTGGCCGCAGCCGCTGTGCCTGGCGCCCCGGCCTCCGGTGCCCCTGCCGCCGGCGCACCTGCCCCCGGCGCACCCGCTAAACCAGCTGCCGACGCAAAACCTGCTGCCAAAGGCAAGCCTAACGCTGAGGGCAAGTCTGGTAACAGCAAAGCAGTCGCCGCTGTGGCTCCGCTGGTCGGCCCCGACCCTTGTCTGGCCGGTGTTGAAGATGCCGCGCCGCGCGGTGGTGCACGACCTTCGGCCGCGCCCGGCCGCAAGCCAGTCTCTCAATCGAGCCCTGAGGCCCTGAGGACACTGGCGCCAGCCTGATTTTTCAAGCCCTAACCGGGAACATTGACCATGCAACTAGCCGAAATATCCATACGTCGTCCGGTCTTTGCGACCGTGTTGTCACTGCTGATTGTGCTCATTGGTGCTGTCAGTTTTAACCGCCTCACCGTGCGTGAGTACCCGAAGATTGACGAGCCGGTGGTCACCGTCAGCGTGCGTTATCTGGGCGCTTCTGCTGAAGTGATCGAGACGCAGGTGACCAAACCCCTGGAAGACTCGATCGCAGGTATTGACGGTGTGGATGTGATCACCTCCATCAGCCGCGCCGACCAGGGACAGATCAGTGTGCGTTTCCGGCTTGAAAAAGACGCCGACTCGGCCGCCGCTGAAGTGCGTGACCGCACCTCGCGTGTTCGCAATCGCTTGCCGCAGGCCATTGAAGAGCCGGTGATCGCCAAGGTCGAGGCCGACGCCTTTCCGGTGATTCAGCTTGCCTTTTCAAGTGATTCCCTGACGCCGCTGCAAATTAACGACCTGATCAACCGTATCGTCAAACCGCGTTTGCAGACCGTCAGCGGCGTGGCGGATGTGCGGATTTTCGGCGAGCGCAAGTACGCCATGCGGGTGTGGCTGGACACCGACAGGCTGGCCGGCTACAAGCTGACCACGCAGGACGTTGA
>JBIKHX010000191.1:0-4772 GCA_044361945.1 Polaromonas sp.
CTATGGCTTTTTGCGCTTTTCGCTGCCCATCACGCCGGATGCTGCGCATGAATGGGCCTGGCTGATGATTGCGCTGTCGCTGATCGCCGTGATCTACGTGGGCCTGGTGGCCATGGTTCAGCAGGACATGAAAAAGCTGGTGGCTTATTCATCGGTGGCGCACATGGGTTTTGTCACCCTGGGCTTTTTCATCTTCAACCCTCTGGGCGTGGCCGGTGGTGTGGTTCAGATGATTGCGCACGGCTTTGTGTCAGCGGCCATGTTCTTGTGCATCGGCGTGCTGTATGACCGCGTGCATTCACGCGAGATTGCCAGCTACGGCGGTGTGGTCAACACCATGCCCAAGTTCACCGCCTTTGCACTGTTTTTTGCCATGGCCAATTGCGGCCTGCCGGGCACCGCCGGTTTTGTCGGCGAGTGGATGGTGATTCTGGGCGGAGTGCAGTTCAACTTCTGGATCGGTCTGGCCGCGGCCTCGGCCCTGATCTTTGGCGCGGCCTACACCTTGTGGATGTTCAAGCGCGTTTACCTGGGTCCCGTGGCCAATGACGACGTCAAGGGCTTGAGCGACATCAATGCCCGTGAGTTCCTCATGCTGACCTTGCTGGCTGCTGCTGTGCTCTACATGGGTGTGTACCCCAAACCGTTTACTGACGTGATGGACGCTTCGGTGCTGGACTTGCTCAAGCATGTGGCCGCTTCCAAGCTGAACTAACAGCGCCGCTCACTAGAACCCTATTTCAAAAGAATTCAGATGATTGACTCTTTAAGCTGGATCACCGTTTACCCCGAAATCATTCTGCTGGTCATGGCTTGCGTGATTGCGCTGGTGGACCTGGGCGTGAAGACGCCGCTGCGTGGCACCACCTACGCGCTGACGCTGCTGACGCTGGCGGTGGTCGCTGTGCTGGAGGCGTTTTACGCCACCCAAGGCGCCACGGTCTACGGTTTTGGAAAAATGGTCGTGAGCGACCCCATGGGTAACTGGCTCAAGTGCTTTGCCAGCCTTGCCCTGATGATCACCCTGGTTTACGGCCGACCCTACGCGGCCGACCGCGACATGCTGCGCGGCGGTGAATTCTTCACCCTGAGCCTGTTCTCGCTGCTGGGTATTTTTGTGATGATCTCGGGCCACAACTTCCTGGTCATCTACATGGGTCTCGAGCTCATGACGCTGTCGAGCTACGCGCTGGTGGCCTTGCGCCGCGACAACGCGACCGCCACCGAGGCAGCCATGAAGTACTTTGTGCTGGGCGCGCTGGCCTCGGGCTTTTTGCTCTACGGCCTGTCCATGATCTATGGCGCCACCGGCTCGCTCAATGTCAACGAAGTGTTTCAGGCGATTGCCAGCCGCCAGGTCAAGCACCAGGTGCTGGTTTTCGGTCTGGTCTTTGTTGTTGCCGGTCTGGCCTTCAAGCTCGGTGCTGTGCCCTTTCACATGTGGCTGCCCGACGTCTACCAGGGCGCGCCTACCGCCGTGACCCTGCTGATCGGTGCGGCTCCGCAACTGGCGGCATTTGCCATCTGCATACGTCTGCTGGTTCAGGGCATGCTCCCGCTGGCGATCGACTGGCAGCAGATGCTGATGGTGCTGGCCGTCGGCTCCCTGCTGGTGGGCAATCTGGCCGCTATCGCCCAGACCAACCTCAAGCGCATGCTGGCGTTTTCGACCATCGCGCAAATGGGCTTTTTCCTGTTGGCCATGCTGGCCGGTGTGGCCGGCGGTCACCAGCACAATGCCACCTCTGCCTATGGCGCGGCCATGTTTTATGTCATCACTTATGTGCTGACCACGCTGGCGGCCTTCGGAATTATTTTGCTCCTGGCACGTCAAGGCCATGAGGCTGAAGAAATCACTGACTTGTCGGGCCTGAACCAGCGCAGCCCGCTGTTTGCCGGTGTCATGGCCCTGGCCATGTTCTCGCTGGCCGGCGTGCCACCGCTGGTGGGTTTTTACGCCAAGCTGGCGGTGCTGCAGTCGCTGCTGGCTTCCGGCGACACCGGCTATCTGGTGTTGTCCGTGTTTGCCGTGATGGCCTCGCTGATCGGCGCTTTTTATTACCTGCGGGTGGTCAAGGTGATGTACTTTGACGCTCCCCACGCCGGTTTGCCAACCGAGATCATTGCCCGCACTGATGCCCGCGCTGTATTGGCGCTGAACGGCGGTCTGTTGTTGGTGTTGGGTATGGCACCCGGCGGTCTGATGACTTTGTGCGGCGATGCCATTGCTGCGCTGGTCAAGACACTGGTCACTTGAGCCTATGAGCCAGGCAGCGCCAGTCTGGTTGGTGGTACTGCTGGCTTTGCTGGCCGCCAATTTACCTTTCATCAGTCAACGCTTCATGCTGGTTTACCGCCTGAGCACTGCCAAACACTTGGCATTGCGTTTGTTGGAGCTGTTGCTTTGGTATTTTGTGGTCGGCGCTGTGGCCCTGGCGCTAGAGCATCAGCTGGGTCAGATCGCGCCTCAGGGGTGGGAGTTTTATGCCATCACCGGTACGCTCTTTGTGACCTTTGCCTTTCCGGGCTTTGTGCTGCGCTACCTGCTCAAACTGCGATGACCCCACCTTCCGCAAAACCCGATGACGCGCACCTGAGAGAAACCCGTGTGGCCAGCCAGGAGCTGCTGCGCGGCCATTTCCTGCATGCCATGCGCGACACCGTGCGCCTGCCCGACGGCAAAGAGGCTTTTCGCGAGTACGTGATTCACCCCGGCGCAGTGATGGTGGTGGCCGAACTGCCGGACGGGCGCCTGGTGCTCGAGCGGCAGTTTCGCTACCCTGTGCAGTCTGTCATGGTCGAGTTTCCGGCCGGCAAGCTCGACCTCGGCGAAGACTCGCTGGTCTGTGCCCAGCGCGAGCTGCTTGAAGAAACCGGCTACACCGCCCGCCAGTGGGCGCGGGCTGGTGTTTTGCACCCAGTCATCTCTTACTCCACCGAGTTCATTGACATCTGGTTTGCGCGTGAGCTCACAGCCGGCGAGCGCAAGCTCGACGCCGGTGAGTTCCTTGATGTTTTCAGCGCCAGCGCCGACGAGTTGCTGCAATGGTGCCGTGACGGCCGCATCACAGACGCAAAAACCCTCACCGGTGTGCTTTGGCTGCAAAACCTGCGTTCCGGGGCCTGGAGCCTGGACTGGGCAAGTGTTTGAGTTCTGGCTCACAATTCATCCATGAAAGTTCTTGATCTGAAATGCGCCGGACAGCATCTGTTCGAAGGCTGGTTTGCGTCTGAAGACGATTTTCAAAGCCAGCTTGCCCGCGACCTGGTGCAATGCCCGCTGTGCGGCGATGCCGCCATCAGCAAACAGCTCAGCGCCCCGCGCCTGAACCTGGGCGCCACGCCGCAGCTCAGTCCTGCGCTCGCCAGCGCGCCGGCTGCGCCTGATGCGCTTGTGTCCGGCGGCGGCAAGTCCACCAGCCGCGAACTGGTGCCAGCTGGCGCTGCGCCTGCGCCGTCAGCGCAAGACCTGCAGAACCTGCAAGCCGTTCAGGCCGACTGGCTGAAAATGGCGCGCCATGTCATGGCCAACACCGAAGACGTGGGCAGCCACTTCGCCGAAGTCGCCCGGCAGATGCACTACGGCGAGACCGAAGAGCGAAGCATCCGCGGCCAGACCTCGCGGCAAGAAGCCGTGGAACTGCTTGAAGAAGGCATCTCCGTGATGCCGCTGCCCCTACCTGATGCGCTCAAAGGGCCGCTGCAGTAAACCCGATTCTCAAGGGTAAAGCCCGCGCAATTCCCGCGTGTGCAAAATGCGCTGGCAAGCCACTATGAACGTGGCCGTGCGCAAGCTCACCTGTTGGTCTTGCGAGACCGACCAAACCCCGGCAAAGGCGTTCTTCATGATCTTCACCAGCCGGGCGTTGATTTCTTCTTCGTCCCAGAAGAAGCTCGAAAAATCCTGTACCCACTCAAAGTAGCTGACCGTCACACCGCCGGCGTTCGCAATCACGTCAGGCACCACCAGCACATGGCGCTCCTGCAGGATGTCATCTGCCCCGGGGGTGGTGGGGCCGTTGGCGCCTTCAATCACCATACGCGCTTTGATGCGGTGCGCGTTGTGCACCGTGATCTGCTGCTCCAGCGCTGCCGGAATCAAAATTTCGCAGTCCACATCCCAGAACTTGTCATCGGGCATCGTCTCGGCTTTCTCAAAGCCGGCCACCGAGCCCGCGGCGGCCACATGCCGCAGCAGTGCCGGCACGTCCAGCCCGGCCTCGCAGTAAATGCTCCCGCCGTGGTCTTGCACCGCCACGATGCGCGCACCGGCCTCGGCAAACAGCTTGGCCGAGATGCCGCCCACATTGCCAAAACCCTGCACCGCCACGCGCGCGCCGGCAATCTCTAACCCCAGATGCCGCGCCGCTTCAACGCCCACCGTGAAGACACCGCGCCCGGTGGCCTCGCGCCGGCCCAGCGAGCCGCCCAGGTCCACCGGCTTGCCGGTGACCACGCCGGTGGCGGTCGAGCCGGTGTTCATGGCGTAGGTGTCCATCATCCAGGCCATGGTTTGCTCGTTGGTGTTCACGTCGGGCGCGGGAATGTCCTTGTTGGGCCCGATGATGATGCCTATCTCGCTGGTGTAGCGCCGCGTCATGCGTTCGAGCTCGCCCGGCGACAGCGTTTTAGGATCGACCCGGATGCCGCCCTTGGCGCCGCCGTAGGGCACATTCACCGCTGCGTTCTTGATCGACATCCAGGCCGACAGCGCCATCACTTCTGAGAGCGTCACGTCCTGGTGAAAACGCACACCGCCCTTGCCGGGCCCG
>JBIKHX010000192.1:0-4765 GCA_044361945.1 Polaromonas sp.
TAAAGTCAATAACGTTGACTACGATATCGACACCCTGTCAAAAGAAGCCAAAGACCTGTTAGTGAGTCTCCAGTTCTGCGAACAAGAGCTGCAACGACTGCAAGGCCTAGCCGCTGCGCTGCAAACCGCCCGTCAAACTTACGTCAAAGCCCTGCAAGCAGCACTGCCCGCTGCGCCTTTAGGCGAAACGCTTAAGTTCAGCTGATGCAGCCTACCGAAGCCGACTTTTTGGACGAACTGGCTCAGATTCAAGCCGAGTCCATAGGCTGGCTGCCGCTGGAGCAAGGGGCGTATTTCCATGTCAGCAGTCTAGGCAAGGAAGACCTCATCGTCATCACGGGGCTGCCTTGTGCGGGGCTGGATGGGGAAAACGTTTTGTTGCTCGCCTAAATTAGCTGCTGCACTATGCAGGCTACAGTAACCGCATTGACTGCGGCTTTGCATACTCAGTAAGCGGTTGCCCCTTCGTCATGCAGGCTTGGGCGCCAGTGGCCGCGAGATTCTTTGACCACGATCTTTTGCTTGACCAATCTCTCGACTGTTTTGATGCGCTCGACAGCTTTGGCAATGGGCTCGTTACCCTCGGCTTGGGCTGTGTAGAGCAGGCGTACCAGCTTGTCCGCCCAGCGGGGCACCTTGCTGGTTTTTTCCCAACGCGCTACAGACTGGCCATCGATGCCCATGAGTTTGCCCAGTGCCGGTTGCGATAGCAACATGCCGGCGCTGCGGATGTAGCGAAACTCAGCACCAGTCAGTAGAGATGCTTTGTTTGTCAGCGCCATGCAGATAGATTGCGTCAAACCATCAAGGTTATGGAAAGACACGCCCTCACCGTAAGGCGTTTGCTTGATTTCGTAGCCATTTGCCAACCAAACGTTGCGTAGACCGCCGTCTGTGTAGTGGTACATATCAGTCTGGGGTTTTTAATGTCCGGCTCAGGTGGTAAAGCAAAACTGCCCAAGCGCAAAACCTCTAGTACCATGGGATCGTTTACAAAGCGCTGGCGCATCCTTTGACGTGCATGGGTGGTAAATACCACGTGTGCCGAGTCTTGAGCGCTTTGCTTGATGTGCTTTTCGAGCTGCCGATCAGATGGTTTAGCCACGCCAAGAACCTATCATTTTGATAGGTTGTATTGTGACACGCAATGGGTAAATTTAAAACCCCGGCTGTCTAATGCTTCAATGACCCGCCATGCCGCCCCGCGCTTCGAAGACTTTTCTAAGAGCTGTTAATTAGGACTTGGGATCATCATCCTCACTTGCAGCATTGATGAACTCGGCTGCGAACTCTGCATCTTTCAGTTGCTCAAAGAGCCAGTCGTCATGTTTCATTTTTGCGGTCATTTCTTTCCCCTTAGCTGCCGTTCCGAGCTTGAGCCTGCCGGTCTCGCAACCCATCAAGCCAGCGGTAATCTGAGCCAGGACACATTGATTGATGCAGCTAATGTTGTTCCGTTCAAGATGGACTTGCCGATGGTCTCGATGGTGAAGACTGGGACAGCTGTCTGATGTTGGGTTGAGATAAACCAATACACTAAGTGATACAATAAAAACATGAAGCGAGTTTTTAAGACTAGGCACTTTGCCCGTTGGATGCGCAAGACAGAACTGACCGACAGTGCTCTGTGTTCGGCGGTCGTTGAGATGACGCAAGGCTTGATTGATGCTGATCTTGGAGGCGGCGTGGTCAAAAAGCGTGTCGGACTTGCAGGCCGTGGAAAGAGTGGCGGCGCCAGAACATTGGTCGCCACCAACAAGGGAGCCCGCTGGTTCTTTGTCTTCGGCTTTGAAAAGAGCGATCGCGCCAACATTGCCCCCGATGAGTTGGAGGCGCTGCAAAACATCGCTCATGAATTATTGGCCCGTACGGGGTCGCAACTCGATCTTGCAATCAGTGAGAGAGTACTTGAGGAAATTTGTCATGTCCACTAAAGCAAAAGCTAAAAGCTCTATTTTTGAAGCAGTTCATGAGACTGCGCTTGACCTGCAGAACTTGGGGTTCATCGATAAGCGCAAGATGCGCAAATTTGACTTGCTGTGCCTCGACCAAATCCCAGACTACGACAGCACCAAAATCCGTGCCCTGCGCGATCGCTTCAATTTGAGCCAAGCGGTACTGGCATCTGTGCTGAACACCAGCCTGTCCACCGTAAGGCAGTGGGAGATCGGCGTCAAGCACCCCAGCGGCCCGTCACAGAAGCTTTTGAGCTTGCTTGATCGCAAGGGGCTTGAAGCGCTGATTTGATGAGTAGTTGCCTTACCTCCGTAGGCAAGGTCAGATAAGATTTAAACGTTAGCTCTCCTGAGCCAAGACACCTTGCTTGCGGCGGCCAATGTTGTGCCATTCACAATGAACTTGCAGACCTTTCTAATTTTTACCCTTGTTAGCCGCTGCAATTCAAGTGGACGACTCGTCCAGCGTGCCTTCGCTCAGGTGCTGGACATCGGCCCAGCCCACCAATGAAAAGCCTTCCGGGGACCACAGCAGGCGGTTGATCGCCGTGTTGCCCAGGGCCCAGGTGCGGGCGGCTTGCAGTTCCAGGTGGGTGGCGGCGCGGTACAAAATGTCCATCACACCGCCATGCGCAAACAAAGCAATCTGCTCACCCGGGTGCAGCGCGGCCAGACGGGCGGCCACGCTCAGCACGCGTGCTTCAAGCATCAACAGCGACTCACCGCCGGCCGGTGTGAAAGTCGGGTCGCGCTGGCGCCAGCGTCTGGCTTGTTCGGGCAGCTCAGTCTCTATCTCGGCAAAAGTGCGGCCTTCAAATTCGCCGAAACTGCGTTCACGCAAACCCGGCTCGGCCTGCACGGGCACACCGGTGTGGCGGCTGACGGCCAGTGCGGTGTCATGCGCACGCGACAAATCGCTGGCGTAAATGGCGGCCATCGGCTCGTCCTTGAGCGCCATTCCCAATCGCTCAGCCTGCCAACGGCCGGTGTCGTTAAGGCCAATGTCCAGATGCCCCTGGATGCGGCTGTCCACATTCCACAAGGTCTCTCCATGGCGAATGGCCAGAATGCGGGTGGCTTGCGGGCTGCTCAACGCGGGATCTCGATGTTCACACGGCGCGGGCCGGCCGGCGGCACCGGAAAGCCTTGCAGCGCAGCGGCCAGCATGGCGGGCAAAACCGCACGCGCATCAGCCCAGATGCCGTCATGCGTGGCGCGTGTTTCATAAAGCACGGCGTGGCTGCGTGCATCGCGCAGCACCAGGCTGACTTCGCGCAGGTACATGGGCGGTTCATACATCATGAGAGGCATTGAAAACCCCACAAAGCCACCGGCCGTACCGCCGCCAAGTGCCACTGAGGGACCGCCCATGAAGCGGCCGTCATAAGCCCGGCGCTGGATCTTTCTGGTGGTGGCGCTGACCTGCACGTCAAAGGCCGCGTCGGCCGGGTTGTTGGCCATGCCGACTTTTGCCAAAGCTTCACGGGCAAGCGCCTCCAACTGGTCTTGCGGCAGTTCCACAGTCGGGCTGCCGGCCGGCAGGAGTTGCTGCGAAGGCAAACGCTCAAAGCGGTAACTGGCCCCGGGGGCAGGCGCCGCAGCCGGCCACAACGCAAAAGTCGTGACATCGCTGTCAACGACGCGCAGGCTTGCACAGCCGGTGGTCAGCTGCAAGGCGGCCATCAAGAAAAAGATGCGCTGCACACAATTTTCTCAGGTGTCGGCCGGGGCTCTTGCCATGAACTGCATGGCGCCAGGCAGCGTGGGCAGCTCTTCTTTGTCAAAGGCTTTGTCACCATCGGGGTCTGCTACGCCGGTGGTGTGTATGCCTTTGAAGTCATGCAAGCGGCTGTCCATCAGGTGCGAAGGCACGACGTTTTGCAGCGAGGTGAACATGTTCTCGAGCCGGCCTGGGAATTTTTTGTCCCATTCGCGCAGCATGTTGCCTACCTGCACACGCTGCAAGCCGTCCTGGCTGCCGCACAAGGTGCAGGGAATGATGGGGAACTCACGCACTTGGGCCCAGCGGACCAGGTCTTTTTCGCCCACGTAAGCGAGCGGGCGGATGATGATGTTTTTGCCGTCGTCACTGGCCAGCTTGGGCGGCATGCCCTTGAGCTTGGAGGCAAAAAACATATTGAGAAACAGCGTTTGCAGCATGTCGTCGCGGTGGTGGCCCAGCGCGATCTTGGTAGCGCCCAGCTCTTCGGCCACGCGGTACAAAATGCCGCGGCGCAGGCGGCTACACAGGCTGCACATGGTCTTGCCCTCAGGGATCACACGCTTGACGATGCTGTAGGTGTCTTGCGTCTCGATGTGAAAAGGCACGCCCAGTTTGCTCAGGTAATCGGGCAGGATGTGCGCTGGAAAGCCGGGCTGCTTCTGGTCCAGGTTGACGGCGATCAGGCTGAAGTTAATGGGCGCGCGCTGCTGCAACTTGATCAGGATGTCGAGCATGGCGTAGCTGTCTTTGCCGCCGGAGACGCAGACCATGACCTTGTCGCCTTCTTCGATCATGTTGAAGTCCACGATGGCGCGGCCGACTTCGCGGCACAGGCGCTTTTCGAGCTTCATGTCCTCGCGCTCGATCTTCAGGTCTTTGGGTAGGGGCTGGCCCAAGGGGGCGGTGGCCGCGTCTTCGGGTTCAATCCAGACGGCGCTCATGTTGGGGCCTCGTTGTTCAATATCTTGTTCATGGTGTTCACCACTGTCCTGTTTCTACGCGAATCGCTACTTCGCAGTCGTCAAAAATTTCCAGCTTGGCAATCTTCACCCGCACACCCAGCACGCCGGGCAACTGCATCAGGCGG
>JBIKHX010000215.1:0-4429 GCA_044361945.1 Polaromonas sp.
AAGTGTTCACCGGCTCGCCCGGCAAATACGTCAGCCTGGCCGAAACCATCCGCGGCTTCAAGATGATCGTGGCCGGCGAGTGCGATCACCTGCCGGAGCAGGCCTTCTACATGGTCGGCACGATTGACGAAGCCTTCGAAAAAGCCAAGAAGATCTAAGGCAGGTTTCACATGAACACCATCCGAGTCGATGTCGTCAGCGCCGAAGAGTCCATCTTTTCGGGCGAGGCCCGTTTTGTGGCCCTGCCCGGAGAGACCGGCGAGCTGGGTATTTTCCCCCGCCATACGCCGCTGATCACGCGCATCCGTCCCGGCGCCGTGCGCATTGAAAAAGCCGATGGCTCTGAAGAGTTTGTTTTTGTGGCCGGTGGTGTGCTCGAAGTTCAGCCCAACTCGATCACTGTGCTCAGCGACACTGCTATTCGCGGCAAAGACTTGGACGAAGCCAAAGCCACCGAAGCCAAGAAAGCGGCTGAAGAGGCGTTGAAAAATGCCAAAAGCGACATCGACCTGGCCCATGCGCAGTCTGAATTGGCTGTCATGATTGCGCAGATCACAGCGCTGCGAAAATACCGCCAAAAGCGATAAGCCGCGCAGACTGTGTGGATGCGCATGCGGTGAAAAAAACCGGCCCCAGCAGGCCGGTTTTTTTATGGCTGGCGTGTCAATGACTTAAGGAAGGGAGAAGCTTTTTAACCATGCGACCTACCAAACCCAATCTCACACACAACGGCCATGCCGACGACACTGAAGCCGCTTTTTACGATGCGCTGCAACTCGGTGACATCGATAAGCTCATGGCCTGCTGGGCGGATGAAGAAGACATCGTTTGCGTCCACCCGGGCGGCAGCCGCCAAGTCGGTGTACAGGCTATCCGCAGTGCCTTTGCAGCACTTTTTGCGCACGGCACGGTACGCGCCCACATTGAACATGTTCGACGTGTTGAAACTCTGGGCGCGAGCGTTCACAGTGTGCTGGAGCGCATCGAAGTCATGACGGCCGACGGACCTGCGCATGCCAGCGTGATCGCCACCAATGTCTACCTCAAAACGCCACAAGGCTGGCGCCTGGTGGCGCACCATGCCAGCCCGGGAACCATGCAAGAACAGGCCGCTAACGACATTCCGTCGGTCTTGCACTGACAGCATGAACTACCGTGCGCCTTGGTGGTTGCCGGGTGGCGATCTCCAAACCATCTGGGCTTCCACCCGGGGCTTGCGTTACCTCAACGCCAAGCCCCAGTTCAAGCGTGAGCGGTGGACTTCACCCGATCAAGACTTCGTCGACGTTGACTGGCTGCAAGATGACGCAGGCACTAAGCCAGACCATCGTCCCCTGCTGGTGGTCTTTCATGGTCTCGAGGGGGCGTCAGACAGCCACTATGCCCAAGCATTTGCAGACGCCGCACGAGCCCGCAACTGGGCCTGTGCAGTGCCGCACTTCAGGGGCTGCTCGGGGGAGATCAATCGTGCACCGCGCGCCTACCATTCGGGTGATTTCGCTGAGATCGACTGGATCCTGCGCCGTTTTAAACAACAACACATCGGCCCGGTGTTCGCTGTGGGCGTTTCTCTGGGCGGCAATGCCCTCATGCGCTGGGCCGGCGAGCTCGACAATGCCGCCGCTGAGTTGGTGCTTGCCATCAGCGCCGTCAGCGCGCCGCTTGACCTGGCGGCCAGCGGGCATGCCCTGGGCAAGGGCTTTAACAGGCTGGTGTACACCCGAATGTTTTTAAACAGCATGGTTCCTAAGGCGTTGCAAAAACTGGACGCATACCCCCAACTGTTCAGCCGGCAAGACTTGCTGAACGCGCGCGATCTCTACGACTTTGACAATATAGTCACTGCACCGCTGCATGGCTTTAAAGACACCAATGACTACTGGGCCCGGGCCTCTGCCAAGCCGCACCTCGCACGCATTCAGGTGCCTGCGCTTGTCATAAACGCACACAATGACCCCTTTGTACCGCGCAAAAGTCTGCCGCGCGCGCGCGAAGTCAGCGCCAGCGTGACACTGTGGCAACCAGAAGAAGGAGGCCATGTGGGCTTTCCTCAGGCGCTGGGAGCTTGGCCAGGGGCGGCACATGTGCGTGCCATGCCCACGGCCGTGTGTGAATTCCTGGCGCAGCATCTGCCTTCATCTGCATTCAAAATACATGCAGATCAATAGCATTGGAGACGACCAACTCATGGACGACATTGTCAAAGCAGCGCTGGCCAAATGGCCCAACGTGCCCAATTGTTTTGGCTGGCTAGGGCTTGATGCGCGTGGCAACTGGTACATGCGTGATGACCGGGCCCAGGCCGCCGGCCCGTTTGCAGGCGGCAGCGCCGCGAGCAAGGGCTCGCTGCTGCGGCACGACAAACTCATAGACTTCATCCAGCGCAACTACGAAGCCGACACCAGCGGCCAGTGGTACTTTCAGAACGGCCCCCAGCGCGTTTACGTTGAACTCGAGGCCACGCCACTGGTATGCCGGGTTCACACAGACTTTTCTGTCTATGCACACACCGGCGAGCCTGCCCGCGTGCAGCGCTGCATCGTGGACCAGTATGGGCGGCTTTACCTGGAGACCGGCATCGGTTTTGGTTTGGTGCACACCCAAGATATGACCCATGCCGCAGAAGCCGTGGACTGCGGGCTTTGGGTGCCTCAGGAAATACAAGCCAGTGAATTACCTTTGCGCTTTGGCTACGTGCGAAGCCCGGCGCTGGCACAAAAAAAGGCCGGTCAGGGACCGGCCTTTTAGCAAAGAAGAAAGTAAATTACTTTGCAGCTGCTGGCGCCGCTGGCTCAGCAAACTTGCCACCGGCAGACGCCGTCAAGTGAACCACAGCGCGGCCGATTTCAATGTCAGTGAAGTCGCCGCCGCCCTGCGCGCCCATGGCATTCTTGCCTTTGAGTGCAGAGTTCCAAAGGGCTTCAAAACCTGTCTTCAGGCGAGGCGCCCAAGCGCCAGCATCGGCAAGTTTAGGCGCACCGGCCAAGCCCGCCGTATGACATGCAGCACACTGGGCTAAATACACTTCAGCGCCTGACTTGAGGGGGCGATTGGCATCACGAATTTCAACGCTGCCAACTTTTTGAATCCGCAAAGCCAATTCTTTTTCGGTATTGGTGGAACCCGCAGCCGGCATGTTCCCAGAGGTCACGTAGTAAACCAGCGCAATGATGGCGAAGATGGGAACCACGAAAGAGTACAAAACCATCAGCAGCAACTGCTTAGGCGTTTTAACCGGACCGGTGTGGTCTTCTTCGTGAGCCGTGTTGTTGTCGTTAGCGCTCATGGCGTCCTCAAAAAAACTGAAAATCGAAGTGCAATCAAGCCTTAGCCTGACAACCCAAGATTATAGCGGCCACCTCTGCCTACGCTCCTCACGCACCCAGACCAACAGTGCGACTGCTAGAATCAAAACAAGATTCATCAAGCAGTTCACGCTTTATGAAGCTTGCCTGTCCTCAGGCGCACTTCCCCCATCAAATCAGCGTTGCGGCTGTAGCTCAGTGGATAGAGTATTGGCCTCCGAAGCCAAGGGTCGTGGGTTCGATCCCCGCCAGCCGCACCATTTAATCGCCTCACATCACCTCTTAGAGGCTGTGCCCCGCCTGCGATGTGTGTGCTGGCGGAAGACCCCCATATCTTTTGGCCCGGAGCCTTAACCAATTCCCCCAGTGTCACCACCAGTGTCACCGCCAGTGTTCGAGTCCACAACAGTACCAATGAGCTTTATCGACGTATCGTTAACGACTGTTGATGCGCTCGCCCCCCCAGCAGTAACCTGTAGCATCTCCGCTCCTTCAGTCAGCAAGTCGTTCACCAGTGATACTGAAATTGTGGCTACCCCACTTGAGTCAACAACTGAATTGCCGCTGAGTGCGCCGCCCAAAACATCTGCTGCACTGATTCCTAAGAGGGTGTAGCCGACCGGCGTCCCCGCCGCCACATTGGTCGTCCTCAGCGTGAAGGTGGCTACCGTACCCTCGTTAACCGATGCGCCAAAAGCGCTGAGGCTGTAAGTTGCTATGCCCTTGGACGTGTCGTTAACCAATGTTGATGTTGTGGCACTCCCAGCAGTAACCGTTAGCGTCTCAGTACCTTCAGTCAGCGAGTCGTTAAGCAGTACAACTGAAATTGTGGCTACCCCACTTGAGTCAACAACTGAATTGCCGTTGAGTGCGCCGCTAAATACATCTGCCGCACTGATTCCTGAGAGGCTGTAGCTGATCGGCGTTCCCGCCGCCACATTGGTTGTTCTCAGCGTGAAGGTGGCTACCGTGCCCTCGTCAACCGAAGAATTACTGGCGCTCAGGCTGTAGGTTGGGCTTATGTAGGGTGTGTACCGCATGCCCTTCTCGATGACGCCGATCACACCGGCCTGGTTTTCCGGGCTTTCACTGAAAGCCGCCAACACATCGGCGATAGTGCCTTG
>JBIKHX010000193.1:0-4734 GCA_044361945.1 Polaromonas sp.
CAGAAGCTGAAGTTGTTCATGCGGGCAAAAGCCATGTCAGACGCGCCGATTTGCAGCGGGATCATCCAGTTGGCAAAGCCGACGAAGGCCGGCATGATGGCGCCGAACACCATGATCAGGCCGTGCATCGTGGTGAGCTGGTTAAAAAGCTCGGGGTTGACCAGTTGCAGGCCCGGCTGGTACAGCTCAGCCCGGATGCCCATGGCCAGCAAACCACCAATCATCAACATGGCAAAGGCAAACAGCAGGTACAAAGTACCGATGTCTTTGTGGTTGGTGGCATAGACCCAGCGACGCCAGCCCGTGGGGGCGTGGTGATCGTGGTCATGGGCGTGATCGTGATGGTCTAGTACGGCGCTCATCTTACTTCCTTTGAAAACTAAATTTTTGCGTCTAACGGTTCAGCCGGCCCAAAAAGGCAGGCGCCGGTTTATTTGCGGGCAGCCACAAACTCGGCTGGCTGCACCACCTGACCGGTTTTGTTAGACCAGTTGTTCTTGGTGTAGGTCACTACCGCGGCCAGGTCGGTGTCGCTGAGCTGCTTCCACGCAGGCATAGCACCGTTATTCACGCCATTGAGCATGACCGTTATTTGCTTGAGGTGATCCTTGTCGAGCACGAGGGCCGAGCCGTCGAGTGCCTTGATCGGTCCTGCGCCTTTGCCACTGGCCTGGTGGCAGGCAGCGCAATTGGCAGCATAGACTTTTTCGCCGCGGGCGACCAGATCGGTCAGATTCCAGACTTTGCTCGGATCATCAGCCTTGGCTGCGGCTTCCTTGAGCTTGGTGCCCGTCCACAGGCTGTACTGCTCGGCCGTCACCACTTTAACGTGGATAGGCATGTAAGCGTGTTCTTTACCGCAGAGTTCCTGGCACTGGCCATAGAAGTCACCTGTTTTCTCGGCGCGAAACCAGGTGTCGCGCACGAAACCGGGGATGGCGTCCTGCTTGATGCCAAAGGCAGGCACTGCAAAAGCGTGAATCACGTCGTTGGCGGTGGTGATGATGCGCACCTTCTGATTGACCGGCACCACCAGCGGGTTGTCTACCTTGAGCAGGTAGTTGTCGATTTCCTGGCCCTTTTTGGGGCCGCCGTCGTTGGACATCTGACGATGGGTGGAGTCGAGCGTAGAGACGAAACCAATGCCTTCGCCTTCGCCCTTGATGTATTCATAACCCCACTTCCACTGCATGCCGGTGGCCTTGATGGTCAGGTCTGCGTTGGTGGTGTCTTTGGAGGCCACCAGCACTTTGGTCGCCGGCAGGGCCATGCCGATGACGATCAAAAAGGGAATCACCGTCCAGGCAATTTCCACTGTGGTGGACTCATGGAAGTTGGCCGCTTTGTGGCCGACCGACTTTCGGTGCTTCCAGATGGAATAAAACATGACACCGAAAACGGCGATAAAGATCACCAGGCAGATGATCATCATGAACCAGTGCAGCCAGATCTGTTCGGCGGCGATGCGGGTGATGGGCTCCGGCAAATTAAGCTGGTTAACGCCAGGGCCACCAGGCAGGTCTTTGACGACGGCCAGCGCAGACGGGCTGAATGACACCAAGGCAGCGAGGACAGCGACGGCGGCCGAAGCCTTACCGAACAGCGCCAGTTTGGCCGACGCCAGAATCGCTCCAGCTTGTGTCATGCCAGGCCTTGTTGTTTTGCTTGCGTTCATCGTCATCACTTTTAGGAAATCAATAGAGGGGTCGTTAAGCTGCTGATTATAAAGTTAGCGCAGTCTGGCCATTTTGGAGGTCAATCTTGACGCGGTGCTTGCAAGTCCGGTTTTTAAGCACCCCGAAGTGCAAAACGGATCTCTCGGGCCAGCGCAGGGCGCAATTCCGGGCGCAAATGCCGGCCGATACTGACCCGGTGGCCCTGCCCCGACACCTCAATTAAAGAGCCGTCGCCGCCTTTAGGCTCCACCCGGACCCACTGGCGTTCAAACTCAGCCCGCTCAATGCGGCCCGCAGTTTCCAGCTCAACCACCAAGCGCGAGCCTTGCAACATGATTTTTTCGCCGTCACGCGCATGGCGGGCGTAAATCAAAAAAGCTGCGCCAACGACCATCACCTCGAGCCAGGCAAAGGGCAATATCAGGTAGGCACCCTGCCACCAGAAAAGGCCGGCAATACCCAATGACACAACGCAAAGTGAAATATAGAGTTGGAGCAATTGCGCCGGAGTCACAGAGCAGTTGCGGCGAAGTTGCCATTGCATCTCTGGGACGTTGGGCTCACCGGGCGTGCGCACGGTTGCAAAGCGAAATCGAAAGTCGGAAGTCGACAAAAGAAAACTCAAAATAAGTAGGGCTTCAGTGCAAAACGCATCAAAGCAAGGGGACATACCCCAATACAGACCATGATTGTAGACAAACTCTTCGCCCCGCCTGACTGCAGGGTCATGTGCGCGGCTGTTGCAGCATGCTGCGCATGTCCTGGACAGAAACCGCACTGAGCGCCGACACCTTGACCTTGGGCCTGGCTTTGAGCGCGTGGCCGTAAATCAACTCAAAAGTCAGCTGCAACCGTCCGTCAGGCCCACGCGGCAAGCGCTCGCTGAGCACTTGCTCGAGCTGCGCCCGCCAGCGTCGTCCGCGCAAAGCACCAAATCGCGCAGGGTGAAAATTACGGCCCAGCTCACGCAACTCTTGCAGCAACCGCGCCGGCGTGTCGAAAGTCAGGGTGATGCGCTCCATGTCCATCACCGGCTCAGCAAAGCCGGTCTGCACCAGCATGTCGCCCCAGTCGTGCATGTCGGTAAGCTGATGGCCGGCCGCAGGCCAGCCCAGCACCTGGTACATATCGCGCAATTCCCTTGCAGTGTCAGGGCCCAGACAGGAAAACATCACGAAACCATCAACCGCCAGCAGTCGGTGCCAGCGGGACAGCAGCGCCTGCGGATCAGCCGACTCATGCAAGGCCATGTTGGCCCAGAGCATGTTCAGACTGCCGGCTTCAGGCGCCTCAAAGCGCGCTGCCCGAGCAGTCCACGGCAAACGCTGCAAGACTTGTTGCCACCATGAAGCGCCCAAAGCACGGCGGGCCTGCTGCGCCAGGCCGGGTTCAGTTTCCAACACAAAAGCAAGTGAGCGGGGGTAACGCCGGCTCAACTCGCCGTGGGCTGCCAGACCGCCCCGCACGGCACACCAATGCGCCCACAGGGCGGGTTCGAGTTTGATCCACTGCAAGCGATCGAGCATGCGGCGCGCCACCTCTTCATGCAACCAAGGCGTGGAGGCAGGCGCACTGCGCTGCCAGCGCGCAACAGCGAGCGGATCCAAGGTGGGCGGTTTTTGATTCGAAGTCATGCGGGTGCCAGGGAAAAACAGGGCTCCCGGACGCAAGTCCTGGCCAGCAACTAGTATATTGACATCATGTTTTTGCGTGCCTTGCCTGCCCTGCTCACGGCTCGCCTTGCCAGCCGGTGTGCTGTCTGCCATGGGTGGCCGGGCAGGCCGGTTTGCGCGGCATGCATGAGCCGCTTTGCCCAGCCATGCCAGCGCTGTCACCGATGCGCACTGAGCACGCTGGCCGGCCCTGATCAAGCCCGCCTGCTGTGCAGCCGTTGCCGGCGCGAGCCTTTCGGACTGGACGCCTGTTTCGCGGCCCTGCCCTATGCCTTTCCCTGGTCTGGTCTGGTGGCACGTTACAAATTCGCCGACCAGACCGGCTGGACCTCTTTTCTGGCCGGCCTGATGCTGGCGCAGCCCGGCGTGCGCGAAGCACTGACAGAGTTAGGTCCCCACGACTGGCTGCTGCCCATGCCCCTGTCGGCCGAGCGACTGGGTTGGCGAGGCTACAACCAGGCCTGGGAGCTGACGCGTTCACTGCAAAGCCAAAGCAGCTGCTCCGCCAGAGCCGACAGCGCGCTGCTGCTGCGCACACGCCACACCCGGCCCCAAAGCGAGCTCAAGCGCAGCGAGCGCCATGACAACGTCAAAGGCGCTTTTGCACTCGAACCGCTGCGCGCAACGCATGTCGCCGGCCGGCGCGTGATGCTGGTCGACGACGTGATGACCAGCGGCGCTTCGCTGCTGGCAGCAGCCACTGCACTGCGTCTGGCCGGAGCCGCCCAGGTCAGCGCCATCGTGCTGGCGCGCACAGCGCCGACATAATGCCGGCATGTTTCACATTGTTCTGGTTGCCCCCGAGATTCCACCCAACACGGGCAACGTGATCCGTCTGGCCGCCAACACCGGCTGCACCCTGCACCTGGTCGAGCCGCTGGGCTTTTCGATGGACGACAAGCACATGCGCCGCGCCGGCCTGGACTACCACGAGTACACCCGCGTGCTGCGCCACGCCAGCTGGCAGGCGCTGCTGGCCAGCGCCAAGCCGGCGGCAGACCGCATGTTCGCGATGACCACACGCGGCTCGGGCAGCGTCTACGAAGCGCGCTTTCAGGCCGGTGACTGGCTGGTGTTCGGCTCTGAAACACAAGGCTTGCCGGTGGAACTGCGGGAACAGTTTGCACCAGCACAGCGCCTGCGCCTGCCCATGCTGGCGGGCCAGCGCAGCCTGAACCTGT
This sequence comes from Polaromonas sp., assembly GCA_044361945.1. Classification (GTDB taxonomy): domain Bacteria; phylum Pseudomonadota; class Gammaproteobacteria; order Burkholderiales; family Burkholderiaceae_C; genus Polaromonas. The sequence goes on from JBIKHX010000193.1 coordinate 4,531, forward strand.
CCAACGCCGTGGCTATCACGGTGTTTGAGGCCTGGCGGCAAAACGGTTTTGCAGTGCCCCGGCCCGGCGAGTCAGGCAAAAGCGTCCCACAGCAATTTTGAACCGGTCAAAAACATGCCGACAGCAATCAAACGGTAAAAGTGCTTGGGGCTGATGCGCTTGGCCATGCTCAAACCCACCCAGACACCCACGGGCACCAAAGGC
>JBIKHX010000372.1:0-2738 GCA_044361945.1 Polaromonas sp.
ACGCTGCAGCCATTAATCATGCGCCAGACGTGAAGGTGGTTTTGTTCAAGACAGCGCTGACAAGCGACTGGGTGTGCCCGCGTGCCGAAGTGATGGTGAGCTTTCGGTCTGCCAGCGACATCGCCGGTATCACTCAGCTTGCCAGAGTCATGATCAGGGCGCCGTTGACACGCCGAATCGAAAGCGATGAGACCTTGAATGAGGTCGCGCTGTATTTAACCAGTTGCGACGCCCGCAGCCGGGACTTGCTGCTGCAAGCATTGCGGCATCCGCAGCCCCATGAGGGCTTACCGATCAGCGCCACCACGCGAGCCTTTGAGTACACGCGCCATCCGGAATTTGCCGAAGCCTTTGATCGCTTGAGCCAGCTGCAGACCTACAGCGTGGACGCGGCACCCAGCTTGAGTCACCTGGAGCGGCTGCTGCGTTTGTCGGGCGGGTTGTTGCACGAGGGCTATGCAGTCAGCGTGAAGGACTGGGCGCAGTTAGTCAGCGCAGATGCGCAAATGAAGGTGTCACTGGAGTCAGCGTCCATGGGGGCGATGAGCCTCACAGTGCCGATGACGAGCCGCTTGCAATTGAGCGCAGATAACATTGACCAGCTGTTTGAGCAGGCCGGCCACATGCTGGCGGCGGGTGAAGGTCTGCACCGCAGCTACATTGAAAGTCTGCCCCCGGGCCAAAGCCCGGCCCGGGCCAAGCTGTCCCTGATTGCCGTGGTTCAGCAGGCAGCCACCTTGCCCGCTTTGCAGCAGTTGGCAGCAGCAGAGTTTCAAAAGCTATGGTCTGAACATCAGAGCGAAATCAGCCAAATGCCGGCTGCCGTCAGGGGGCGGTTTCTGCAATTGCTAAAGGCCGGTGGCGTGCCGGCGCTTCATGCCTGGGCCTTGCCAGAGCGAATCGTCGAAAAGCCGGCAGAGCATCTGTGGACTCACCACCTGTACGCCAACAGCGACGGTGAATTTGCCGTTGATCTGGACGGCTGGGAAGACTCTTTCATCGGTTTCATCAAGTCCCAAAAGTCCTTGTCCGGGTGGCTGCGCAACCTGGCGTACCGCGACTGGGCCTTTTGCATTCCGTACGAGATGAGCGCAGAGCACCCGTTCTACCCCGACTTCATCATCTTGCGCAAATCCGACCAAGACTATGTGGTGGACATTCTGGAGCGGTGTGACGAAAGCCGCCCCCTGAGTTGGGCCAAGACCAGAGGCCTGGCCAGATTTGCCCAGGACCACGCGCATGCATTCGGCCGGCTGATGGTGGGCCGCAAGCTAGGCAGCACACTACAAACCCTGGACCTGGCAGACCCGCAAACCCGCGCACTGGCCATGCAAATCAGCAAACCTGCCGACCTGCAAGCGCTGTTCGACGCGCATTGACGCGCATTGACGCTCGGGGCATGTGGCTTGGGCTCGGCAGGAGCCCTCCTGCAATGCCACAATGCCAGCCATGCAGATTCCCTACGAACTGATTTTGGGCTGGCGTTACACGCGGGCGGGCCGTGCCTCGCGGCGCAATGGCTTTATTTCGTTTATCTCTGGCGTGTCCATGCTGGGTATTGCGCTGGGGGTGGCGGCGCTGATCATTGTGCTGAGTGTGATGAACGGCTTTCAAAAGGAAGTGCGTGACCGCATGCTGGGCGTGATCTCGCACATTGAGGTGTTTGCGCCTGGTGGCTCTGCGCTGCCTGACCTGGCGCAGACGCTGGCCGAGGTACGCCAAAACCCGCAGGTGGTGGGCGCGGCGCCTTTCATTGCGGCGCAGGCGCTGCTGGCGCGGGGTGAAGACATGAAGGGCGTGCTGGTGCGCGGCATAGACCCGGCGCTGGAGGGCAATGTCACCGACCTGGCCGCGCAGCTCAAAGACAGCGTGTTCCCCAAGCTGCTCAGCGGCGAGTTTGGCGTGGTGCTGGGTGGCGAGCTGGCGCGGGCCATGGGCGTGCGCACCGGCGACACGGTCACATTGATCGCACCCAGCGGGCAGGTCACGCCGGCCGGTGTGGTGCCCAGGCTCAAGCAGATGACGGTGGTGGGTACTTTTGATTCGGGCCACTTTGAGTTCGACTCGGCGCTGGTGTTGATGCACCAGGACGACGCGGGGCGCATCTTCCGGCTCGAAGGGCCCACGGGCATACGCGTGAAGCTGCAAAACCTTCACCTGGCGCGCCAGGTGGCCACGCAGCTGGTGGCGTCCCTTTCGGGGGACTTGCTGGTGCGAGACTGGACGCGGCAAAACCGCACCTGGTTTGCCGCCGTGCAGCTTGAAAAACGCATGATGTTCATCATCCTCACGCTGATCGTGGCGGTGGCAGCGTTCAACCTGGTCAGCACTTTGGTGATGACGGTCACTGACAAGCGCGCCGACATTGCGATCTTGCGCACCCTGGGCGCCAGCCCGGCGAGCATCATGGGGGTGTTCATGGTGCAGGGGGCGATGGTGGGGGTGATAGGCACGCTGTCGGGTCTCGCCTTGGGCTTGGGCGTGGCTTTGAACATTGACGTGATCGTGCCGGCGCTGGAGCGTTGGCTTAACGCCAGCTTTTTGCCCAGAGATATTTACCTTATCAGCCGCATGCCGAGCGAGCCGCAGTACGCCGACATCATGCCGATTGTGGTGATCTCGCTGGTGCTGGCTTTTTTGGCGACGCTCTACCCGAGCTGGCGCGCCAGCCGCGTCAACCCCGCCGAGGCGTTGCGTTATGAATAAAACCTACACCATCGACGGCGAAGTGGTGATGC
>JBIKHX010000194.1:0-4713 GCA_044361945.1 Polaromonas sp.
CTGAAAGTGATGGCGCCTATGGCCGCACCCAGGAACAACTCAAGCCGGTTGCCGGCCGGAATGTCGGCGGTGCCCAGGCCCTTGGCGACGATTTGGAAGGCATCCGGCTCGGCCATAGCGGCCACCGCAATGAACACCGCTGCCAGACCGATCATGGAGTGCATGAAGGCGACCAGCTCGGGCATCTTGGTCATCTCGACGCGCTGCGCCATCAAGGTGCCGGCAGCACCACCCAGCACGAGGGCAGCCATGACATACGTCATGCCCTGGGCAGAACCGCCCGCAGTTTCGACGATCAGCGCGCCTGTGGTCAGCACAGCAATCGCCATGCCGCTCATGCCGAATACATTGCCACGAATCGAGGTGGTCGGATGCGACAGGCCCTTGAGCGCCTGTATAAAACAGACCGAGGCCAGCAGGTACAGCAGGGTGACCAGGTTCATGCTCATTTGGCCGCTCCTGCGTCAGCTGCGGGTGCAGCCTTCTTTTCTTTTTTCTTGAACATTTCCAGCATGCGGCGCGTCACCAGAAAGCCGCCGAAGACATTGACAGCGGCCAGTGCCACCGCCAGTGTGCCCATGGTTTTACCCAGCGGCGTGACGGTCAGCGCGGCAGCCAGCATGGCACCCACGATGACGATGGCCGAGATGGCGTTGGTCACAGCCATCAAGGGCGTGTGCAGAGCCGGCGTGACAGTCCACACCACGTGATAGCCGACGTAGATGGCCAGCACAAAAATAATTAGGTTAATGATTCCGGGGGAGGCGAGTTCCATGGTCTTGGTTCCTAAATGTGGCAGGGCGGTGCGGGCAGGAGCCGGCGCAGCAGGCTTATTTTTTCTTGACCGCGCCGCCTTGCGTCATCAGGCAGGCGGCAACGATGTCGTCTTCGAGGTCGATGTTGAGCGCGCCATCTTTGGTGATGATGAGCTTGAGGAAGTCCAGCAGGTTGCGCGCATACAGCGCGCTGGCGTCGGCAGCCACCAGGGCGGGCACGTTGGTCTCGCCGATCAGCGTGACGCCGTGCTTGACAACGGTTTGGCCAGGCTCGGTCAGCGGGCAGTTGCCGCCTTGCGGCGCGGCCAGGTCGACGATGACACTGCCCGGCTTCATGGCTTTGACCATGTCTTCGGTGACCAGCACCGGCGCAGCGCGGCCAGGGATCAAGGCAGTGGTGATGACGATGTCGGCTTGCGCCACGCGCTTGGCCACTTCAGCCTTCTGGCGCTCCAGCCAGCTAGGCGGCATGGGCTTGGCGTAACCGCCCACGCCGACGGCAGCTTCGCGCTCTTCGTCGGTCTCATAGGGCACATCGATGAACTTGCCGCCCAGCGATTCGACTTGTTCTTTCACGCTGGGGCGCACGTCAGACGCTTCGATCACCGCGCCCAGGCGCTTGGCCGTGGCAATGGCTTGCAGCCCGGCCACGCCGACGCCCAGGATGACCACGCGTGCGGCCTTGACCGTTCCGGCGGCCGTCATCAACATGGGGAAAAAGCGCTGGTAGCGGTCGGCCGCCATCATCACGGCCTTGTAGCCGGCGATGTTGGCCTGTGAGCTCAGCACGTCCATGCTTTGCGCGCGGCTGGTGCGCGGTGCGGATTCGAGCGCAAAAGAGGTCAGGCCGGCTGCGGCCAGGCGCTGCAGGCCGCTGGCGTCAAAGGGGTTGAGCATGCCCAGCAGCACGCTACCGGAGCGCGCCAGAGACATCTCATGGTCTTGCGGGCAACGCACCTTGAGCACGATGTCGGCGGCATAGGCGCCGGCGGCATCGGTGATGTCGGCGCCAACGGCCTGGTAGGCGGCGTCAGGCACGCTGGCGGCCACGCCGGCGCCCGATTGCACGCGCACCGTGTGCCCCTGGGCTTTGAGTTTTTTGGCCGTTTCAGGCGTGAGCGCAACGCGCGTTTCGCCCGGCATGGTCTCGGCAGGTACCCCAATCAGCATCTATTTCCCCTCTTGAAAGCGCGTCTAGACGCTTCATTTTTTTGCAAACTGTCGCCTAGCTTACATGAGATTGCGGCCGGTCAGCCTAGGGGAAACCTAATTTACAAGTCCCGATTTCAAGTTACCAACAGTTCGGCCAGACGCTGCAGGGCATGCCGTACGCTGGCCTGCCGCACCTGATGCCGGTCGCCTTCAAAGTGGCATAACTGCGTTACCACACCGGCGGGAGTGGCCCAGCCAAACCAGACGCTGCCCACAGGCTTGCCGGCGCTGCCGCCGCCCGGCCCGGCGACGCCGGTGACGGCCACAGACACCTGAGCGTGCGAGTGCTGCAATGCGCCTTGCGCCATGGCCCGCACCACCGGCTCGCTGACGGCGCCGTGTTCGGCGATCAGGGCCGCGGGCACGCCCAGCAGGTCGGTCTTGGCCTCGTTGGAATAGCTCACGAAGCCACGCTCAAACCAGGCACTGGAACCTGCCAGATCGGTGCAGGCGGCGGCGATCATGCCGCCTGTACAGCTTTCGGCGGTGGCCATCATCTGCCCCTTGGCCAACAGCCGTGCTGCCAGCTGCCGGGTCAGGGCCTGTGCGGCATCAAATGAAGAGGAGTCGTTCACCACCAGGCTTTCCAGAGGGCCAGCACCAGCAGCGTGCAAAAGGCGGCCAGCAAGTCGTCCAACATGATGCCAAAGCCGCCACGCGGACCGAAACCCTTGAAGTGCCGGTCCGCCCAGGCCATGGGCTGGGGCTTGAGGACGTCAAACGCGCGAAATAACGCAAAGGCGGCCAGCTGCATGAGCCAGCCAGCCGGCATGACCAGCCAGAGTACCAGCCAGAAAGCGGCGATCTCGTCCCAGACGATGTGGCCCGAGTCGGCTATTTGCATGTGTTGTGCTGTGACCGTGCACGCCCACCAGCCCAGCAAAAAAGAGGCGGCAATCAGCACGCCGAGTTGCGTGCTGGAAAGCCATTGCTGCAGGGCCAGAAAACACAGCCAGGCCCAAAGAGTGCCAGCGGTGCCGGGCGCCACCGGGCTCAGACCCGAGCCGAAGCCCAGCGCGATCACATGCGCCGGATGCGCCAGCATGAAGCGCGCCGTCGGGCGCCGCATCGGGGCGGGGTGTGATGGCAAGGCGTTGGGGTCGTTCATGCGAAATGGTCAAACGAAGTGAATTGGTTTGGCATGGGGGCGCCCGCTGCATCGAGCAGTCGCAAGCCGGGCTGGGCGTCAATCCGGCCTATGCAGCTCACGGGGGTGGCGCTAGTCTGCGCTGCGGCGAGTAGGGCCTTGCGTGCGGTGGGCGGCGCCGTGAACAGCAGCTCATAGTCGTCGCCGCCGGACAGCACACATTGCAGCGCCTGCGTATGGCTTAAGCCCGCGCCCGCCCAGTCGCTGTGCGCCCGGGCGCACAGCCGCTCGAGCACGGCTTCGGTGTTCAGCGTGGCGCCGACCCGGGACGCTTTGAGCAGATGCCCGAGGTCGCCGATCAGGCCGTCGCTGAGGTCCATCGCCGCGCTGGCCAGGCCGCGCAGCGCCATGCCGAGCGCGATGCGGGGGCTGGGTTCTTCCAGGCGCAGCCGCGTTACCGTTAGCAAGCCAGGCGGCAAAGAGAGCTGGCCCTGCAGGGCTTGCAGTGCCAGCCGCGCATCACCCAGATGACCGCTCACATAGAGGTCGTCGCCCGGCTTCGCGCCGCTGCGCAGCAAGGCCTGGCTTTGGCCGGCCGGCGCCGGCACACTGCCAAACACAGTGATGCAGATGTTCAGCGGCCCGCGGGTCGTGTCACCGCCAATCAGCTCGCAGTTGTGGCTGTCGGCCAGTGCGAAAAGTCCCCCGGCAAATGCTGCCAGCCAGATCTCGTCAATTTGCGGCAGTGCCAAGGCCAGCGTGAAGCCCATCGGTTCGGCGCCGCAGGCCGCCAGATCGCTCAAATTGACGGCCAGCGCTTTGTGGCCCAGGCTGCGCGGGTCCACGCCGGCAAAAAAATGCCGGCCCTGCACCAGCATGTCGGTGGAGATCGCCATGTGCGAGCCGGCCGGCATTTGCATCAGCGCGCAGTCGTCGCCAATGCCCAGCACAGCGCGGCGTGCCGCACGCTTGAAGAAGCGTTCGATCAGGTCAAATTCACCCATAAGCGATCAGCATAACGCGCCGGGGATGGCAGGGCGCAGTGGCGTTCAGTGCAACACGCGCGCGGGTGAGTCGGGCGTGGCTTCCAGCACAAACATGGGAATCTCGGCCTCAAAACGTGTGCCGTCTTCAGCCACGCAAAAGTATTGGCCGTGCATGGTGCCGGTGGCGGTGCGCAGGCGTGAAGCGCTGCTGTACTGAAAAGACTCGCCCGGCCGCAGCAGCGGTTGGTGGCCGACCACGCCCAGGCCTTTGACCTCTTCGTTGTGGCCCTTGGCGTCACTGATGAACCAGTGGCGCGCAATCAACTGCGCCGCCACCTCACCGGTGTTGGTGATGGTCACTGTGTACGAAAACGCAAACAGCTGGTTCTCTGGCTCGGACTGTTCCGGCAGGTAACGTGGCAGGACTTCGCAGGAAAATTGGTAGGTCGGCATGGTATCCAGCAATGAAGGCTTACATGTTAACGCGGCGCTGATCCCGGCCAACTGCCTTGGACTGCTGGCCAAAGCCTGCGCCGGCGCTTACTGCGACAATCCAGCCATGCCCAAAACCGCCAAACCCGCTTACCAAATCGCCCCTTCTATCTTGTCGGCTGACTTTGCCCGGTTGGGTGAAGAAGTCAAAAATGTCATC
>JBIKHX010000197.1:0-4680 GCA_044361945.1 Polaromonas sp.
CGCGAGTTTGTGGCGCTTGAATCCCACCACGGCGGCAAAACCATTGCCGATGCTGAAATTGACATTCGCGCCAGCATTGGTACGCTGCAATGGTTTGCGGGCTGCGCCGAGCGGCTCGATGGCCGCGTGGTAGCCAGCGCCAGCAGCATTCACCGCTTTGTGCGGCGTGAGCCGCTGGGTGTGTGCGGTTTGATTCTGCCGTGGAACTTTCCCCTGCTGCTGATGCTGTGGAAGCTGGCGCCCGCGCTGGCAGCGGGCAACACCGTTGTCGTCAAGCCCGCCAGTGAAACACCGCTGTCAACGCTGCTGTTTGCTGCACTGGCGGTTGATGCTGGTTTGCCGCATGGTGTTTTCAATGTGGTGGCTGGCTCGGGTCGGGGTATTGGCATGCAGCTGGCTACGCATGCAGACATTGCCAAGGTGTCGTTTACCGGCTCAACAGAAGTTGGCATTCAGGTGGCGCAAGCTGCGGCCAAAAGCGTCAAGCGGGTCACGCTTGAACTGGGCGGTAAATCACCCGCAGTGATTTTGGCTGATGCCGACTTGGACCGCGCCGCCATTGGCACAGCGGCTGGCGTGTTTGGCCATGCCGGGCAAAAGTGTGCGGCGCGTACGCGCTGCATTGTGGTCGAATCAGTGGCCGATGCGCTGGTTGAAAAGATACTCGCCCGCGCCAAGATGCTGAAGGTCGGCAACCCGATGGATGCCAGCACCACACTCGGCCCGGTCATCAACGCTGCCGCGCAGCAAAATATATTGAACTACTGCAACGGCGCAGTGGCTGAAGGGGCCAAGTTGGTGTGCGGCGGCAAGGCCCCCGAGGGCTTGCCCGGCCCGTTTGTCGAGGCCACCATTTTTGACCACGCCAGCAATCGGATGAAGATCGCGCGTGAAGAGATTTTTGGCCCGGTACTGACCGTCATCCGCGTCAAGGACATGGAAGAAGCGATTGCAGTGGCTAACGACTCTGACTATGGTTTGGCTGCTACGGTGTGGACGCAATCCTTGGCCCGTGCCCATCAATTAGCAGCACGCATTGAAGCCGGTACCGTTTCTGTCAACACCCCCGCCGTGATTGGCATTGAAATGCCTTTTGGTGGCTACAAGCAAAGTGGCTATGGCCGCGAGCTGGGGGTGGAGGGGCTGGACGCTTACCTGCAGCACAAGAGTGTTGTGATGGATATTTCTTAACCTTTTTGACACCCATGACTAATACCTGCACACCCTTTACCTTCGTCCACTCCAACCGCCGCATCATCTCTGCCTGGAAGGGCATTGACAAACTCAGCGACCTGGCGCGTGAGGCCAAGGCCACAAGCGCCGCCGTGGTGATGGACGCATTTTTTGAAGATACCGAAGTCGCCGCCCATATTTGCCAGCTGCTGCATGATGCCACCGGCAGCACGCCTGCTGTGCACTTTGTACCTGCGCATGAGCCCGACACCGCCACCATTGAAGCCTGCCGCGATGTGCTGGCCGCTTGCAGCCCCGACTTTATTGTGGCGCTGGGGGGAGGATCGGCCATGGACACGGCCAAGGTCGCGCGTCTGCTGCTGGCCAACCCCGGCACAGCTGAATCAGTGTCGGGCTTTGGCAAGTTCTTCAAGCCGCATGCCAGCGTGCTGGTGGCGGTGCCCACCACGGCCGGTACGGGCAGCGAGGTGTCTGAATCCGCCGTGGCGGGCAAAGCGGGCTCGGACATCAAACTGATATTTCGCTCACCTGAAATGACGCCGCACATTGCCCTGCTCGACGGCAGCCTGAGTCTGTCAGCGCCCGCCAAAGTCACCGCTGCTTCGGGCTACGACGCGGTCACCCATGCGGTCGAGGCTTATGTGTCAAAAGCTGCGTCCGTGATGAGTGACCCGTTTGCCGAATCGGCCATGCGCCTGTTGGGCAAGTGGCTGCCCGTTGCCTACAAAGAGCCCTCGCATCAAGACGCGCGCAGCTGGTGCCTGATTGCCTCTTGCCAGGCGGCCATTGCCTTTAACAGCGCCAACCTGGGCCTGGCGCACGCGCTCGCTGCACCGCTGGGCGCGCTTTACCATGTGCCTCACGGCTTGGGCAATGCGCTGGCACTGCCGGCGGTGGCAGCTTTCAATGAAGCCGCCATGGGGCCCAAAGCTTCTGTGGTGGCCCATGCTTTGGGTGCCATGTCAGCAGCAGCGGCCTTGTCAAAGCTGCGCTGGCAGCTGGACCTGGACTTGAGCCTGGACGGTTTTGTCACCACCGACGAAGCCCGCGAGCAACTGGCGCAGGCGGCCATGAAAAGCGGCCAGGTGCGCATGAATCCGCGGCTGGCCACCATTGACGACATGCGAGGCATTGTTGCCGCTATGCGCACGCCAACTGGTGGTTAAACTCAACGATCAAATAAACATCAACATGACAAGCCGAAAACTCAACCCTAGCGCCATTGCCGCACCCGCAGGCATGTACAGCCACGGCGTCCTGGCTCCCAACGCCGGGCAGTGGCTGTCTGTGTCGGGCCAAATCGGCATGCGGCCTGATGGCAGCCTGGGCACCGGCTTTGCCGAGCAGGCCCGCATTGCCTGGGAAAACCTGATGGCCGTGCTGGCAGCGGCCCAGATGGACGAAAGCCACCTGGTCAAGCTCACCAGCTATCTGGTAGACGCTGCGGACCTGAAAGACCTGAACCCAGTACGCTCGGTGTTTTTGAAAGACGCGCGCCCGGCATCTACCCTGGTGGTTGTCAAAGCATTGGCCAAGCCCGAATGGCTGTTTGAAGTCGAAGCCGTGGCTTACAAACCTTGAGGTCATGACGCAGCTACCGCTGCCCATGCAGCAACTGATGGCTCGTATTGGCCCGATATGGGGCACCGACATCCGTGGCCACAGCCAGATGGTCAAAGACGCTTACGCGCCGCTGCTGGCGGCCGCCGACAACAGCGGCATCAGCGTGACGCGCGACCTGCCTTACGGCCCGCACGCGCGGCAGGTGTTAGACATTTTTTGCCCCGCAGCTGCGCGGAATGCCGGCGTCGTCGTGTTTGTGCATGGCGGCGCTTTTGTGCGTGGTGACAAACAAGCCAGTCCTGAGATTTACGACAACCTGATGTTCTGGTTTGCCAAACAGGGCTATGTGGGCATCAACATCGAATACCGGCTTGCGCCGGAGTCGACCTTCCCCGGCGGAGCCGACGATGTGGCAAGGGCGATGGCCTGGCTGACGCAGAACGTGGCGGCCTATGGCGGTAACCCTGCCAGGCTTTTTTTGATCGGCCACTCGGCAGGCGGCACGCATGTGGCCAGCTATGTGTTTGACCCGGGTCTGGCTTATCACGGGCAATACACGGCCGGTGCGGTGCTGATATCGGCCCGGCTGCGTGCCGACGTGTCTCTAAATAACCCCAACGCCGACGCGGTGCGGGCTTATTTTGGCGAAGACGCAGCGCTGTACGAACAGCGCTCACCGGTCAGCCACGCGGCCTCTAGCCGCCTGCCGGTTTTCATCGTCACCGCAGAGTTTGAAAACCCGCTGCTCGAAGTGTACGGGCTGGAGATGGCCCACCAGATCAGCCTGGCACGCAAGCAAGCCCCGCGTTACCGCCAGATGCGCGGCCACAACCACATGTCAGTGGTGGCGCATTTCAACAGCGGCGAAGACACGCTGGGCCGCGAGATTCTGGATTTCTTTGAGACGGGCTGCTGATTGGCAGGCTGCTCAACCCTAGCTCGGCTAGGCTCCACTGAACTTCATTTTAAGTGTGTGATGCCCGGTGGAGTTGCTCAGCCACTGCTTCGTGAATCTGACAGGGTAATAGAAATTCGTCATAGATAGATGCAGCTTCACCTCATGCCAAACGTTAGACACGACTCCACAGAAATTTATAAGTCTGTGACGAACAGTGATTGATGCCAGAGCCGGGCGATCTGCTGCATTGGGGGGTGGGGGTACGGTGGGGGTCGACGCTTGGCAAATGTTCAGCGCAGCGGCTGTCGCTGCAATCTCAAAACTGAAGGACAAACAGACTACGCAAAGCTGTTCACCTTAACGGCGATCGAGACCCTAGTTGCCTCCACCCAAACAGCTGTTTAGGACATTTTTAGGACACAAGCATCGGCATAGGGGGCAGTCAACATGACTGCGCCCCTGCCACACCACCTAGCATGCGGGTCCGCACTAGGCGGTTCGTCTGAATGATGCCGCCATGTCGCGCCCAGGCGAGGCGAAAGAAGTAGCGGCGGCTATTGCGTTCTTTGCAAGCGAAGAATCGTCCTTCGTCACGGGCGAGGTTCTTCATGTATCAGGTGGCGCGGTAGGGTGACCAGTGCGCCAGTCGCGTGCCCCCTACATCAATCACGCGTGTCAACGGTACATTGGGTCGCTAGTCGCAGTTCAAAAAAAAGGTAGCGATTTTTTGATGCTGAGCACAGCGCCAGCTGCGTCACACCCAGAGCAAAACACAATGAACCATTCAAGCCATGCGGGCTTGACTGAGCACTCATTGAAATGGGCTTGTTTGACTCATCCGAAATCTATGAAAAGACTCAGAAAAATCTATGACAAGTAGTAAACCCGAACCATACTATGTTGGCGCCGATTGAATTTTGACCACCTGTGCCGATTGAATCTTGACCAGGGGCTTTTGCTGGTTTGATTGCTACCAGCTGTGTATAACTATAGCGATATGTTTGCTTCCTTTCTTTTTTGATCTG
>JBIKHX010000198.1:0-4670 GCA_044361945.1 Polaromonas sp.
CAATGCCACTGAACTGGTGTGGACGCAGGACGAACCGCAGAACCAGGGCGCCTGGTTCTTTGTGCAGCACTACATTCACGAGAACATGCTCGCGGGTCAAAAGCTGGGTTACTCGGGCCGCGCGGCGTCTGCCTCGCCGGCTGTGGGTTATTCGCATCTGCACCAGGAGCAGCAAAAAGCCCTGGTTGAAGGCGCTTTTGGCAAGCTCAAAGGTTTTGTGCTGACCAAGTAAGCCTGTGCCACTGCCACCCCTTATTCAGAATTTATTCCCGAAAGATAAAAATGGCTATTGTTGAAGTCAAAGTTCCGCAGCTCTCAGAGTCCGTGGCCGAAGCCACCATGCTGCAATGGAAAAAGAAAGTCGGTGACGTTGTCGCCGCTGATGAAATCCTGATCGAGATCGAAACCGACAAGGTGGTGCTGGAAGTGCCAGCACCTTCCGCCGGCGTGCTGTCTGAAATTTTGGTGACCGATGGTGGCACGGTGGTCGCCGAGCAGCTGATCGCCCGTATCGACACCAACGGCAAGGTCGGCGCTGCCGCCCCTGCTGCTGCTGCGCCGGCAGCTGCACCTGCACCGGTTGCAGCCGTAACTTCGTCTTCCAACATGGCCGGTGTGGCCATGCCGGCAGCCGCCAAACTGATGGCGGACAACAGCCTGGCCGCAGGCTCTGTACCGGGCAGCGGCAAAGACGGCCGCGTCACCAAGGGTGATGTGCTGTCCGCCGTAGCCGGTGGTGTCAAGTCCACGGCCGCTGTGATCCCTACGGGTGTTCCGACCAGCACATTGCCACAGGTGTCTGTGCCCACCGTCAGCCTGGGCGAGCGCCCCGAGCAGCGCGTGCCCATGAGCCGCCTGCGTGCCCGCGTGGCCGAGCGTCTGCTGCAGTCGCAATCGAGCAACGCCATCCTGACCACCTTCAATGAAATCAACATGGCGCCGGTCATGGAGATGCGCAAGAAGTTCCAGGACAAGTTCGAAAAAGAGCACGGTATCAAGCTCGGCTTCATGAGCTTTTTTGTCAAGGCGGCCGTGCATGCGCTCAAAAAATTCCCGGTGCTCAACGCCTCGGTGGACGGCAACGACATCGTTTACCACGGCTACTTTGACATTGGCATTGCCGTGGGCTCGCCCCGTGGCCTGGTGGTGCCTATCTTGCGCAACGCCGATCAGATGAGCTTTGCCGACATCGAGAAAAAGATTGCCGAATTCGGCGCCAAGGCGCGTGACGGCAAGCTGGGCATGGACGACATGACCGGCGGCACCTTCTCGATCAGCAACGGCGGCACTTTCGGTTCTATGCTGTCCACGCCTATCATCAACCCGCCGCAGTCGGCCATTTTGGGCGTGCACGCCACCAAGGACCGCGCTGTCGTTGAAAATGGCCAGGTCGTGGTGCGCCCCATGAATTACTTTGCCATGAGCTATGACCACCGCATCATCGACGGCCGCGAAGCTGTGCTGGGCCTGGTCACGATCAAAGAAGCGATGGAAGATCCTTCACGCCTGTTGTTTGACATCTGATCGGAAAGTAAATCATGTCTCAACAATTTGACGTCGTCGTCATCGGCGGCGGCCCTGGCGGCTATATTGCGGCCATTCGTGCGGCCCAGCTGGGCTTTAAGGTAGCTTGTATCGACGAGTGGAAAAACGCGTCTGGCGGCCCCGCACCCGGCGGCACTTGCACCAACGTCGGCTGCATTCCCTCTAAGGCCCTGCTGCAGTCCAGCGAACATTTCGACCACGCTAACCATCACTTCGCAGAGCATGGCATCACCGCCACCGGCGTGAAGATGGACATAGCCAAGATGCTTGCTCGCAAAGACACCGTCGTGAAGCAAAACAACGAGGGCATCTTGTTTTTGTTTAAAAAGAACAAGGTCACTTTCTTTCACGGCCGCGGCTCTTTTGTCGCCGCCAAAGATGGCGCTTACGAGATCAAAGTGGTAGGTAAGGTTGAAGAAACCATCTCCGGCAAGCATGTGGTGGTGGCCACCGGCTCGAGCGCACGCACCTTGCCCGGCACGCCCTTTGACGAAGACAACATCCTGTCCAACGACGGTGCGCTGCGCATAGGCGCCGTGCCCAAAAAACTCGGCCTGATCGGCTCGGGCGTCATTGGTCTTGAGATGGGTTCGGTCTGGCGCCGTCTGGGTGCTGAGGTGACGGTGCTTGAAGGCCTGCCGACTTTTTTGGGCGCGGTGGACCAGCAAATCGCCAAAGAAGCGCACAAATCTTTCATCAAGCAGGGCCTGAAGATTGAGCTGGGCGTCAAGGTCGGCGAGATCAAGTCCGCCAAGAAGGGCGTCTCGGTTGCTTACACCAATGCCAAGGGCGAAGCCGTGTCGCTGGACTTTGACAAGCTGATCATCTCAATTGGCCGCGTGGCCAACACCACCGGCCTGGCCGCTGATGCCGTGGGCTTGGCGCTGGACGAGCGCGGCGCCATTGTGGTGGATGCAGACTGCAAGACCAACCTGCCCAACGTCTGGGCGGTGGGCGATGTGGTGCGCGGCCCCATGCTGGCGCACAAGGCCGAGGAAGAGGGTGTGGCCGTGGCCGAGCGCATCGCCGGCCAGCACGGACATGTCAACTTCAACACCATTCCCTGGGTCATTTACACCAACCCTGAGATCGCCTGGGTCGGTCAGACCGAAGAGCAGCTCAAAGCGGCCGGTCACGCTTACAAAGCTGGCACCTTTCCGTTCATGGCCAACGGCCGTGCACGCGCCTTGGGTGACACCACCGGTATGGTCAAGATGCTGGCAGACGCTTCCACCGACGAGATCCTCGGCGTGCACATCGTCGGTCCCATGGCCAGCGAGTTGATCGCTGAATGCGTGGTGGCCATGGAGTTCCGTGCCAGCAGCGAAGACATCGCACGCATCTGCCATGCGCACCCGTCCCTGAGCGAAGCCACCAAGGAAGCGGCCCTGGCGGTGGACAAGCGCACGCTCAACTTCTGAGCGCAGACCCCAAGCAGGCGCCCATGTCCGTTCGTTCTGCCTACGAGGCCGAACTGCAGCTGCGGGGTTACAGCAGTGACCCCGCGCAGTTGCGGGCGGTGGACGCCCTCGAGCGCTGCGCCACTGAATGGGCCGGGTACAAAGAAAAAAGATCGAACTCGCTCAAGAAGCTGATTCACCGGCTGGCCATCCCGCGCGGCGTGTACATGCACGGCGGGGTGGGGCGGGGCAAGAGTTTTTTGATGGACTGCTTTTACAACGCGGTGCCGCTCCAGCGAAAAACGCGCTTGCATTTTCATGAGTTCATGCGCGAGGTACACCGAGAGTTGCGCGACTTGCAGGGCACGGTCAACCCGCTGGATGAGTTGGGCCGGCGCATGGCCTTGCGCTACAAACTCATCTGTTTTGACGAGTTTCATGTGGCTGAGATCACCGACGCGATGATCCTGCACCGCTTGCTGACGGCGTTGTTCAACAACGGTGTGGGTTTTGTCACCACCTCGAACTTTGAGCCTGATGCGCTTTACCCCAACGGGATGCACAGAGACCGCATCTTGCCGGCCATTGAATTGCTCAAAGCCAATTTGGACGTGATCAGCGTGGACAACGGCACCGATTACCGCTCCATCACCTTGGAGCAGCTCCAGCTCTACCACATGCCATTGGGTCAGACGGCCGACGATGCCATGACAGACGCTTTCACGCGTCTGGCAGAAACACGCGACGAAGACCCTGTGCTGAACATCGAGTCGCGGCAGATCCGGGCTCGGCGCAAAGCTGGCGGTGTGGTCTGGTTTGACTTCAAGACCTTGTGCGGCGGCCCACGCTCGCAAAATGACTACCTGGAAATGGCCAGCCAGTTCCACACCGTGCTGCTGAGCGACGTTCCGCACATGCCTGTGCGCATGGCTTCTGAAGCCAGGCGATTCACCTGGTTGGTGGACGTTTTGTATGACCGGCATGTCAAGTTGATCATGTCGGCCGCCGTGCCGCCGGAGGCTCTTTACACAGAAGGCCCCCTGGCGCATGAATTTCCACGTACCATTTCAAGATTGAATGAAATGCAATCGACGCAGTATCTGGCGCTGGAGCGCCGTATTGTTGACACCACGATCACATGAAATTCGTCCTCTTTCTGTTTTGCTGCGGCCTGTCTCTTGGCGCAGCAATGGCCCAGTCGCCAGATCAGGAAAAGACCAACAGTGCGCAAGAACGCAGCAAGATCGCTGCAGAGCGGGCCCGGCTTGAAGCCGGTTTCCAGGCAGAAGAGGCAGCTTGCAAAAGTCGGTTTGCAGTCAACGCGTGTCTGCAGGAGATACGTTCCCGCCGCAACGAGGCCATGGCAGACCTGCGGCGTCAGGATCTTTTGATCAACGAATCAGACCGCAAGGCTCGGGCAGCCGATCAGATTCAGAAGACCGAAGATAAAAATAGCCTGGAGCGCCAGCAGCAACGTGCTGAGCAGGAAAAAAAGGCGCAACAAGAAACTGAGCGTCGCTCAGAGAGCAACGATCAGCGTGGACAGAGTCAAGCCAAGTCGGCGGCAGACGCCAACGCCAATGTTGAGGCCGCGCAAACCCGTCAAAAAAATAGCCAAAGCAAGGCAGGTGAAGCCAAAAACCGGAATGAACAAGCCGCCGCCAATGTCCAGGATGCCAAAGTACGTTCTGAAAAAGCTGCTCAAAGCCAAGCTGAACGCGATAA
>JBIKHX010000199.1:0-4655 GCA_044361945.1 Polaromonas sp.
CTGTCCACCGCGTCCATCAGCATGGCCAGCGAATCAATCTCAGCGATCACCGTGGGCTTGAACTTGGCGCGCGTAAAAGCACTGTCCAGCGTGCTGCGCAAGCCGTGTAAACCGGTCGGTAAAATCAAGGGCAAACCGGCCAGTTGCGCCACGCTCAGCCGCTTGCGGGCCGGACTGCTTGCTGCGCGCCGCGACTCGATCAAAAACAGTTTTTCCTCGAGCAGCGGCATCACGCTCAAGCGCCGGCCGGCCTGGCTGTCGAACAGCATGGCCAGGTCCAGTTGGCGGGCATTGAGCATGGCCGTCAGGTGGCCCGACAGGCTTTCAACCACATGCAGGCGCACATCGGGGTAGCGCTCGCGCATAGCGCGCAGCAGCGGCAGACCCAGCACGGCGGCCGTGGTCGGCGCCATGCCCACGCTGACGCTGCCGGTCAAACGCGCCTGCTGCGCAGCGCGCACGGCCTGCTCAGCGTGCCGCAGCACCAGTTGCGCCTCATGAAAAAACGCCAGCCCGGCTTCGGTCGGCGTCACGCCCTTGGGGCTGCGTTGCAGCAAGCGCGTCGACAGCTCGCTTTCCAGCCGACTGATTTGCTGGCTCAGCGCAGATTGCACCAACTCCAAATCTTGCGCAGCGCCGCTGATGCTGCCCAGCTCGACGACCCGGACAAAGTAGCGCAGTTGGCGCAGCTCCACCTTAAACCGCCGCGCGTGGCTTGACCAGCGCCGCCGCCTGTTTGGCGCGACTGCGGGCCACTTCGACGTCAGTATCAAAAGCCAGCGCCACGCCCATTCGGCGTTTGACAAAGCTCTCGGGCTTGCCAAACAAGCGGATGTCGGTGTTGGGCACGGCCAGCGCTTCGGCCACGCCGTCAAACACGATGCCTTTGGCATCAACGCCACCGTAGATCACAGCGCTGGCGCCCGGGCTTTTGAGTGCCGTGTTGACCGGCAGACCCAAAATGGCGCGGGCGTGCAGCTCAAACTCGTTTTGCCACTGCGTGCACAGGGTCACCATGCCGGTGTCATGCGGGCGCGGGCTGACTTCGCTGAACCAGACTTCGTCGCCCTTGACGAACAGCTCAACGCCAAACAGGCCCTGGCCGCCCAGGTTGTCGGTGACGGTTTTGGCGATGTCACGGCTTTTTTGCAGCCCGGCCGGGCGCATGGGTTGCGGCTGCCAGCTTTCCACATAGTCGCCGCTGACCTGCACATGGCCGATCGGCTCGCAGAATTGCGTTTCGACCTGACCGCCAGCGCCCACGGCGCGCACCGTCAACAGCGTGATCTCGTAGTCAAAGTCAATGAAGCCCTCGACGATGACCCGGCCGTGACTGACCCGCCCGCCGGCCATGGCGTAGTCCCAGGCAGCGCTCACTTCGGCAGGCCCGGCGATCTTGCTCTGGCCCTTGCCCGACGAACTCATCACCGGCTTGACGATGCAGGGGTAGCCGATCTTTGTGTCAATGGCGGCCTGCAACTCGGCCAGCGAATCGCAAAACACATAGGGGCTGGTCGGCAGGCCCAGCGTCTCGGCGGCCAGGCGCCGGATGCCTTCGCGGTCCATGGTCAGGCGCGCTGCGCGGGCGGTGGGAATCACGCGCACCACACCGGCGGCTTCCAGTTCTTCAAGCATGGGCGTGGCAATCGCTTCGATCTCGGGCACCACCAGGTGCGGCCGCTCTTTTTCAATCAAGGCCTTGAGCTGCGCCGGATCGCTCATGGTGATGGTGCGCGCATGGTGGGCCACCTGCTGGCCGGGCGCGTTCTCGTAACGGTCTACCGCAATGGTCTCCACACCGAGACGCTGCAGCGCAATCAACACTTCTTTGCCCAACTCACCCGAGCCCAGCAGCATGACCTTGGTAGCTTGGGGGGACAAGGGGGTGCCTAGAGTTTTCATGGGGGAGGGCCTGAAGTGAGAGGGGAAAGAGCTGGACGCTGAATTTTACCGATGCAGCGAGGCACAATCTCAGCATGACCCGCGACCCCAGCCCCCCGATTTTTTCTGTCAACTCACTGAGCAAGCGCTACGGCAGCACCACGGTCGTCAACGACCTGTCTTTTTCGATTGCACCCGGCGAGTGCCTGGGTGTGATCGGGCCCAACGGTGCCGGCAAGACCACCACCATCCGCATGTGCCTGGGCCTGGCCACGCCAGACGCCGGCGAAGTGTCTTTCTTTCCCGGCGGCGGCGCGCCCGCGCTGCAGATGCCGGCCGACGCGCTGGCCATCAAGGCGCGGCTGGGCATCGTCAGCCAGTTCGACAGCCTGGACCCGGACTTCTCGTGCGCCGAAAACCTGCTGGTCTTTGGCCGCTACTTCGGCATGCCTGATGCGCTGATCAAGGCGCGCATTCCGCAGCTGCTTGAATTTGCCTCGCTCACGCACAAAGCCGACGCCAAGCTCAGCGAACTCTCGGGCGGTATGAAGCGGCGCCTGTCACTGGCGCGCGCACTCGTCAACGACCCGCAACTGCTGCTGCTTGACGAGCCCACCACCGGCCTGGACCCGCAGGCCCGCCATCTGATGTGGGAGCGCCTGCAGCGGCTGGTGCAGCAAGGCAAATCGATCTTGCTGACCACGCACTTCATGGACGAGGCAGAGCGCCTGTGCAACCGCCTGCTGGTGCTGGACCATGGCAAAAAAATGACCGAAGGCACGCCGCGCGATCTCATCGCCAACAATCTGGAGCCCGACGTGGTCGAGGTCTACGGCCAGGGCGCGCTGGCGCTGGCCGACTCGCCGCTCAAAGCGCTGGCCGCACGCACCGAAGTCAGTGGCGAGACCGTATTTTTCTACACCCAGGATGCCAAGGCACTACTGGCCGCGCTCACCGATTACCCGCAGCTGCGCACGCTGCACCGCCCGGCGAATCTGGAAGACCTCTTCCTCAAGCTCACCGGCCGCCAGATCCGCGAGGACGCATGATGAGCACTACACCCTCCCTGTGGCGCGCACCGCGCTTGAGCATGCGATGGCTGCCCGTGTTCCGCCGCCACCTGCTGGTCTGGCGCAAGCTCTTGATTCCCAGCCTTGTTGGCAACATTGCCGAACCGCTGATCACGCTGGTTGCTTTTGGTTACGGCCTGGGTGCGCTGGTCGGGCAAGTCCAGTTGGGCGGCGTGGCCGTGCCCTATATTTTGTTTCTGGCCAGCGGCTCGATCTGCATGAGCGCGATGAACGCCGCGTCTTTTGAGGCGCTGTATTCGGCTTTTTCGCGCATGCATGTGCAGCGCACCTGGGACGGCATCATGAACGCGCCGATACAGCTTGACGATGTGCTGATGGCCGAAATGCTCTGGGCCGCCTTCAAGTCGCTGTTCACCATCAGCGTGATTTTGCTGGTGATGCTGGCGCTGGACATCAGCCACAGCCCCATGCTGCTGCTGGCCTGGCCGCTGCTGGGCCTGGTCGGTATCGTGTTCTCTAGCATTGCGCTGATTTTTAACGCGCTGGCCAAGGGCTACGACTTTTTCACCTACTACTTCACTCTGTTTCTCACACCCACCATGTTCTTGAGCGGTGTGTTTTTTCCGCGCGATCAACTGCCCGGCTTCATGCGCGTGATCTCAGAATTTTTGCCACTGACAGCGGCAGTCGAACTCATTCGCCCGCTGTTCATGGACCAATGGCCCGAGCACGGCCTGCGCCACCTGGCCGTGCTGCTGGTCTACGCGGTGGGCGGTTTCTGGGTAGCGCTGGCGCTGACAAGAAAGCGCTTCAAGGGCTAAGCCTCTTCTTGGCTTCTTTCCCATCTGGGGCAAGGCAGGGATGGGAGCAGCCTAAGGTGTGGCAGCCAACTTAGCGGAGACCAGGCGGTTGATGCTGACGCCCTGCTCAGCCGCCTCGGTGGCCAAGCTGCGGTGTACCAATGGCGGAATACGAACCACAAAGCGCCCGCTGTAAGTTTTTTCAGCCAAGGCATCAGGTACCGCTTCACCCGAAGCCTTCATGTCTTCGACCACCTCCGCAACGACACGACGGATGCCGGCAAGAGCCTTTTCAGGGTTGGGGGCGAGCCAGGACAAAGAAGGAAACTCTGCGCACAGACCCAGGTGCTCGTTGTCTTCGGCGGACCAAGTGACCCGGTAGGTGTAGTGATTGATGTTCATGAGTTAGCTCCTAGGCGTTCGATGGCGAGCAGGACTTGCCTGACCTGGTAGGGCTTGGCTTTGCCCTTGTCGTTTTGAATATTCACCCTTGGATTTCCTGGCCACGGCGTCTTGTAGACGGCGTGGCTGCTGCCACTTTGCCTGGGTTTGCCAAAAAAGGACTCGCACACGCGCTGCAAGTCGGCAAAGCGCACGTTGGCGGGTTCGGAACGCATCTGCTCAAGGATTTTTTCAACAGCACCCATCGTCAAATGGTATCAATAGTGATATCTTACGTCAACTATCTCATGAAGGGCAATCGCTTGTTCAGTCAGCGCGCTTAAGCTGAATCAGGGCTTGGCGTACTTTTCAATGAACGCCATCATGGCAGCCATGAAAGCATCACGCGCATCCGGCTTCGCTCCCAGGGAAGCGTTCAGCGTCTGCCCGTTCCCCCAGGTGTTTTTGCGGATCGTCAAGGGCCCGTAATAGGCGTTATGCGCCATGTCCTCAAAGTAGGCTACTTCAATCGGCGCGCTGACGGCCTTGACGCTGTCCACCC
>JBIKHX010000200.1:0-4645 GCA_044361945.1 Polaromonas sp.
GTTGAAAACCCATTTGCCACCGCCGAGCAGCTCATTTTGAACGTGCGTGAAGGCGACTTCACCACCACCACCGCCATCATCAACGCCATCAACGGCCGCTTCGGCCCCGACGTTGCCAACGCCTTGGACGGTGTTTCTATCTCGATTCGCGCACCGCAGGACTTGAGCCAGCGTGTGGCCTTCATGAGCATGATTGAAAACCTTGACGTGCTGCCCGGCGAGCCCCCAGCGCGTGTGGTCATTAATTCACGCACCGGCACGGTGGTCATCAGCCGCAATGTGCGGGTGACGGCGGCGGCAGTCTCGCACGGCACGATATCGGTCGCCATTGCGGCCACCAACGAGGTGTCGCAGCCTAACGCACTGGCGGCAGGCGCGACTGCGGCAGTGCAAAACGCCGACATCCGGGTGAGTGAGCCCAACAAACCTATGTTCTTGTTCCAGCCCGGTATTGACTTGCGCCAGATCGTGGACGCCGTCAACCAGGTGGGCGCTTCGCCCTCCGCGCTGATTGCCATCATCGAAGCACTCAAGAGCTCCGGCAGCCTGCGCGCCGAGCTGGTGATCATTTAAACCAGCTGCCCAAGTCACTCAGCAAACAGTCAACAGCAACAAGCACAAAGTCCATGGAACCGGTCAACAAAACGGACACCACCCGCTCTTACCTCGACTTCGAAGGTCTGGGGCAGCTGCGTGGCCAGGCGCGCAAGGACGGCAAAGCCGCCCTGCGCGAGACCGCGCAGCAGTTTGAAGGCATGTTCCTGCAGATGATGCTCAAGTCCATGCGCGAAGCCACAGTCAAGAGCGACCTGGTCGAGTCTTCGGGCGCTGAAACCTTTGAAGCCATGTTTGACAAAGAAGTGTCTGTACAGCTGGCCAAACGCAACATGATGGGCGTGGCCGACATGCTGGTGCAAACCCAAAGCCGTCAAATGTCGCCACCGCCCAGTACCGACGAGCTGCTGAAGTCACGCGGCACCGCCGCCAAGGGCTTTCCATTGAATCAGCCCGGCAAGGCCTATCCGCTGGATGCAGCGGGCCCCATGCTCAACCCCTTGAAGCTTCCGGGCGGCCCGATTGCATTGCCCAAGATGGACGATCTGAGCGCTAGGAGCAAGCCATGAGTGACTTGCTCAGTATCAGCAGCAATGCCGTCATGGCCTACCAGCACGCGCTGGGCACGGTCAGCAACAACATTGCCAACGTCGCCACAGACGGTTATTCGCGCCAAGACGTGAGCCTTTTGGCGAGCACGCCCAGCCGAGTGGGCAATGCCTATGTCGGCACCGGCGTCATGTTTGACCGGGTGCAGCGCCAATACAGTGCCTTCGCTGAAGCCAACCTTCGCAACAGCAACTCTGACATGCAAAGTCAGGCCCCTATGGTGACCTATGCCAACCGCGTCATTGACGTGATGGCCGGCGACAGCATGGGCTTGGTCAGCGCACTCGACCAGTTTTTTGCTTCGGCTCGTACATTGGCGTCGACACCGGCATCGACCGTTCTTCGCGGCGCTTTCATGCGTGACGCTCAGGCTTTGACCGCGCGTTTCGGGGAGTTATCGTCTCAGCTCGACTTGGTCGACACCGAGACGCGGCAGGCGGTCGAGTCAAGCGTTGGCGAGATCAACACCTTGGCCCAACAACTGGCCCAGGTCAACAACCAACTCAACAAATCGCCATCCGCTGAAAAGCAACCGGCCGAGCTACTTGACCAACGCGACCTCTTACTGCGCAAGCTGTCCGAGTTCAGCCGCCTCAACACCAGTTTTAATGCCAACGGCTCCGTGTTGGTCAGCCTAGGCGCTTCACTGACCCAAGACATCATCGTTAGCGGGAGCACGGCGACTCGTATCAGCGTTGATTTCAATGCGGCGTCTTCGGGAAAAATCGGCCTCGTGCTGGACCCTTATGGCAAGTCGTCAACGCTCTCCGGTGTCACCAGTGGTCAGTTATCCGGGCTGATGGCATTTCGTGAGCAAGTGCTCAACAGCACACGCAATTCATTGGACTTTCTGGCCACCACGTTGGTCAAGGAAGTCAACGCGATTCATTCGCAAGGTGTCGATGGCTATGGTCAAAAAGCCGGTAACTTATTTGCAATCAATCCAAAAGCCAAATCGGTTGCCGGCGGACTGAGCCTGGCTATCGATGACCCCATGCGTATCGCAGCAGCAGCGCAGTTTCGGGTCATCAAAGACGCTAACAACACAGGCGCTGCTGACGCCAGCATCAGTTACGCCCCCAGCACCTTGCTGGGCCCTGGTGGCTTGGACAAGCTGTTCACCAACAATGCGCACCCCAGCAATGGCCGCGCCGTAACGCTCACCGACACTCGTCCGTTTGCGGCCGTGGCCTCCATACCGGGTGGGCTGCAAAACGTCGATATTTTTCTCGATGGCGCCGGCTCCGGCCAGCAACTCCAATTTATCACCCGGGATGGCCGTCATTTGCTGGGCAGCACCTTAGACACAGCTGCGCAGGGACAGCTCATGTCCAGTACGCAAGGCATGGCCGCTGGTGCCACTTACAGTAACACTTACCTGAACCAATCCGGCATCACGGGCTTTCAAGGTCTGAACGTGTTCTACGGCGCTCGAGCCAGCGTGCAATCGCAGCAACGATTTGACAGCCAAGGCCAAGTCAGCACCCCATTGGCGGTGGCCGCTCTTTTGTCCGGCGGACGCATCACCGCGGGTCAAACCGGCACCATTGCCGCCGGTGCGCTCAAGCTCAACGGCCTTACTTTAGGCGCGCTCGCACCCGCTGCTGGCAAGACCTTGCAGGCGGCAGATATCGCCACTTGGCTGAATGCAGCCGGAGCGCCCGGTGTGACGGCGACCGCCACTAATGAAATTCGCGTTTCGGTCGCTGGCTTAAAACTCGACCGCACGCTCACTATCAACGGCCAGACCATCACCCGACCCGATGGCGGATTTACCAGTGCCTCAGCGTTGGTGCTGGCCATCAACGCTCAAACCACCAACCTTGACGCCACTAAAAGCACGGGCGTGGTCGCCAGTTTTACAAAAGATGGTGAAGTTGTTCTGACCAACATCGCCACTGAACCAGGCAAAGACATCACGGTGGGTCCGGGCGATTCAACCGGCAATGTGCTCAACACGACCGCGGGTACTTACACCGGACAGGTGAGTATTCAGCGCGCATTGGTCAGCGGCCAAGATACGCCGGTCGAGCTTTCTTTCGGGTCTGGCGGTACGCCGGCAGACTTGGCTCGTTTAGGTTTTAGAACCAGCGCTAGCATCAAAGGCACTGTGCCCGAGGATGTGCTGGTGTTTGTCACCGGCACCGGCAGCGGCACAGCGTCTGTGGCGGCCAGTTACAGCGGTAGCCCGGCAGATACAGCCGCGGTGTTGCGCGCCCAGCCCATGAAGCTCACTTTCAAGACGGCAGACCGGTACGTCATCACGGATACCCGAACCGGTACGGTATTGGCCGAGCGCAGCTTCAATGCCACCCAACTCAGTGCCGGCATTGATTACCGCGGCCTCAAACTCAACTTCACCACGGCTCCCCAAGCAGGCGACATTTTTTCGCTGGACGGCAATACCGACGGCACCGGCAACAACGAAAACATGTTGCTCTTGGCCGCGCTAGAACGTGTCCCCCTGGTCGCCGGAAAAACCATTGGTGCAACCTACATCGACCATGTCAACGACATGGGCAACATCTCGCGGCAGGCCACGATTGCCAAAGAAGCCCTGACGGTGGTGCACGACCAAGCGGTTGCCACGCGTGACCAGGTCTCTGGCGTCAGCCTTGACGAAGAAGCGGCCAACTTGATTCGCTTTCAACAGGCTTACCAAGCCTCGGCCAAGGTTATGCAAGTGGCTGGCCAGTTGTTTGACGCTGTGTTGTCCATCCGTTGAGCCTTGGTCTGAACTTTAGGAACCCTCATGAAAATATCCACCAGTGCCCTGTTTGACCGCGCCACCAAGCAAATGGGCGGCGTGCAGACGAGTCTGGCCAAGTCACAGACGCAACTCGCTTCCGGCAAGCAAATCGTTAGCCCAAGTGATGCGCCCAACCAAGCCGCCAGCATTCAACGCTTGCAGTCCATCATGAACCGGCAAGACAGCTACGCCAACACACTGTCTACCGTGCAAACTCGCTTGCAAGGCGAAGAGACAGCGTTACAAGGCGTCAGCGACTTGTTGCTTCGCGTCAAAGAAATAGCGTTGCAAGCGGCCAACGACACGCTGGCCCCCACGGACCGGCAAGCCTTGGCGATTGAAATGGGCGGCCTGCGCGACCAGATGCTCAGCCTGTCCAACACGCAAGACAGCATGGGCAATTACCTGTTTGCCGGCAGCCGGGTGAACCAGCCTGCCTTTGCCGAAAACGCCAATGGCGAAGTCACCTACCAGGGCGACCAGACGCGCATGCGCGTGTCTGTGGGCGACCAACGCACCGTTCAACTCAACCGTTCAGGCTCTGAAGCCTTTGTCCGCGTCGTGCGCACCGACGCCAAGGGCGTGGCCAGCGGTACCGGTTTTTTCCAGGCGCTGGACCAGCTCACCGCCGCCGTGCGAAGCTCCAACCGCATGGACATGCAGCGCGGCATTGGCGAGATGGACGCCCTACAAAACGGCACGATTTTGGCCCTGGCCCAGGTCGGCACCGAC
>JBIKHX010000201.1:0-4640 GCA_044361945.1 Polaromonas sp.
CCACAGCCCATGAACGACTCCTGATGGATGACAAAAAACAAGCCCGGCAATGAGTGAAACTGGGGAACGCTGGGGGAATAAAATGAGCCTGCTTGACCAGACCGCTCTAATTCAATTATCACGGAAGCTTTCCCCATGAACATGCAAGACATCCTGGCCCAGTTCGGTCCCCGTGAGGCCATGGAATACGACGTGGTGGTGGTGGGCGGTGGCCCCGGTGGTCTGGCCACGGCGATTCGCTTGAAGCAAATGGCGGCAGCCAAAGGCAGCGAGATCTCGGTGGTGGTGCTGGAAAAAGGCTCAGAGCCAGGTGCGCATATTTTGTCGGGCGCGGTGATGGACCCGCGCGCCATGAACGAGCTGATCCCGAACTGGAAAGAACTTGGCGCGCCTTTGAACCAGCCCGTCAGCGGCGACGACCTGCTGGTGCTCAGCGAAACCGGCAGCACCCGCACGCCCGACTGGCTGATGCCGCGCAATTTTCACAATGACGGTTGCTATGTCGTGTCTTTGAGCAATGTGACCAAGTGGATGGCGGCGCACGCCGAGAGCCTGGGCGTTGAAATCTTTCCGGGCTTTGCGGCCGCTGAAGTGCTTTACAACGATGACGGGTCAGTCAAGGGCGTGGCCACCGGCAACTTAGGCATTGGCAAGGACGGCGAGCCGACAGACAGTTTTCAGCTGGGCATGGAACTGCATGCCAAGTACACCGTGTTTGCCGAAGGCGCACGCGGCCACCTGGGCAAGCAACTGATTGCCAAGTACCAGCTCAACGCAGGCAAAGACCCGCAGACCTACGCCATTGGCGTCAAAGAGTTGTGGGAAGTAGACCCAGCCAAGGCCCAACCCGGCCTGGTGGTGCACACCAGCGGCTGGCCGATAGCCGACGGCAGCTTTGGCGGCGGCTTTTTGTACCACCTCGAAGGCAACAAAGTCACGCTGGGCTTTGTGCTCGGCCTGGACTACAAAAACCCGTGGATGAGCCCTTTCGAAGAAATGCAGCGCTGGAAAACCCATCCGGCCATCCGCGCCCACCTCGAAGGCGGCAAGCGCATCGGCTACGGTGCGCGCGCCATCAACAACGGCACGCCGCAGGCTCTGCCTAAGACCGTGTTCCCCGGCGGCGCGCTGATTGGCTGCGATGCCGGCTACCTGAATGCAGCGCGCATCAAGGGCAGCCATGCCGCCATCAAGAGCGGCATGCTGGCGGCAGACGCCGCCTTTGAAGCGCTGCAAGCCGGCCGCGCGCATGACGAGCTCAGCGCCTACCCGGCCGCCTTTGAAGCCAGCTGGCTCTACAAAGAGCTAGACCAGACACGCAACTTCAAGCTTTGGTTCAAAAAAGGCCAGTTGATGGGTACGCTGATGACAGGCATAGAGCAATGGTTCCTGCCCAAGGTCGGCGTGAGCTCACCGCCCTGGACCCTGCACGGCACCAAGGCCGACCACCAGAGTTTGTTGCCGGCCGACCAGTGCCCGCAGATCCACTACCCCAAGCCCGACGGCAAGCTGAGTTTTGACCGCTTGTCCAGCGTGTTCATCAGCAACACCAACCATGAAGAAAACCAGCCCGCTCACCTGACGCTCAAAAACGCCGACGTGCCCGTGAACATCAACCTGGCCACCTACGGCGGACCCGAGAGCCGCTACTGCCCGGCCGGTGTTTACGAGTACGTCAAGAGCCCGGAGGGCAGCGACCGGCTGCAGATCAATGCACAGAACTGCGTACACTGCAAAACCTGTGACATCAAGGACCCGACGCAAAACATCGTCTGGATCACGCCCGAAGGTGGCGGCGGACCCAACTACAGCGGCATGTGAACAACGGGACTGCAGCCAACTCATCCAAGGACACTGAATGAACATCGTCATCACCGGCGGCGCCGGATTTCTGGGTGCACGCTTGGCGCGTGCTTTGTTGGCCCGTGGCCAGTTGGCGCTGGCCGGTGCGCCCGCCCAGCCCATCGCATGCATCACCCTCGTCGACCAGATTGCGCCGCCCGCCGACCTGGCCGCTGACCCCCGCGTACGGGCGCTGGTGGGCGACCTGAACGCTTTGCTGGCCGCCGGTGCCACCCAGCCCGTGGTACGGGCTCAAGACCATGTGGTGTTTCACCTGGCTGCGGCCGTCAGTGGTGAATGCGAGGCCGACTTTGACCTGGGCATGCGCAGCAACTTAGACACCATTCGCGGTTTACTGCAGGCCTGCCGCAACTTAAAAACTGCGCCCACCGTGGTGTTTGCCTCCTCGCTGGCGGTGTTCGGTAATTCGCCCGAGCAACCCATGCCTGATGTCATCACCGACACCACGCTGCCCACGCCGCAAAACAGCTACGGCATTCAAAAATTCATTGGCGAGCAGCTGATGGCCGACTATGGCCGCAAGGGCTTTGTGCGGGCCCGCAATGTGCGCCTGATGACAGTGAGCGTGCGCCCCGGCAAGCCCAATGGCGCCGCTTCCAGCTTTTTCAGCGGCATGATTCGCGAGCCGCTGGCCGGCGTGCGGGCGGTCTGCCCTGTGCCGCCCGACACCGCTGTGGCCCTGCTCTCGCCGAGCCGCACCGTCACCGGCCTGATCCGCAGCGCCGAAGCCAGCGACGCCGAGTGGGGCGCGCGCACCGCCATCAACTTCCCGGCGCTGACGACGACAGTCGCTGAAATGGCCAAGGCGCTGGAAAAAGCCGCCGGAGAGCAAGTCGCCAGCCTGATTGACTGGACGCCAGACCCGGTGATTTCCAAAATTGTGTTGAGCTGGCCGGTGCGCGTGAGCGCCGAACGCGCCAAAGGCCTGGGTCTGCTGCCGGATGCAGATTTCGCCAGCATCATTGACGAATACCTTAGCGAAAACCCGCGCAAAACCTGAGCTTTTTGACACTCATAATCGTGCTACCCCTCCAAGGTCAATTAACCTTGGTGTTTTTAACTATGACCGGAGACTTCATGAAACTCAGCAAACTCATCATCGGCATGTCACTGGCTATGGGCCTGATGGCCTCGGCCGCCGCCCAGACCACCATGAAGATCAGCATCTCGGTGGCGCAGAACTCGCACCAGGGTGTGGGCATCGACACCTTCGCCAGAGAAGTTGAAAAGCGCACCGCCGGCCGCTACAAGGTACAGACTTTTTACAGTGGCTCGCTGGGCGGCGAGCGCGAGTCCATTGAGGCGGTGCAACTGGGCACCCAGGAACTCACCATGTCGTCCACCGGCCCGGTGCCCAACTTTGTGCCCGAGACCAAGATCCTCGACGTGCCTTTCCTGTTCCGTGACAAAGCACACGCACGCGCCGTGCTCGACGGCCCTATCGGCCAGGAAATGCTGGCTAAATTTGAACCCAAGGGTTTCAAGGCGCTGGCCTGGGCTGAAAACGGCATTCGCCACATGACCAACTCCAAGCGCGATGTCAATGCACCTGAAGACCTCAAAGGCCTGAAGATGCGCACCATGGAAAACCCGGTACACATTGCCGCCTACAAAGGCCTGGGCATTGTGGCCACCCCCATGGCTTTCCCTGAAGTGTTTACCGCTCTGCAACAGGGCACCGTGGACGGCCAGGAAAATCCGCTCTCCGTCATCATGGCCGCCAAGTTTGACCAAGTGCAAAAACACCTGAGCCTGACCGGCCATGTTTACTCGCCTGCCATCTTCCTGATGAACAAAGCCGCTTTTGACAAACTCAGCGCGGCTGACAAAACCGCCTTCCTGGAGTCTGCCCGCGAAGCCGCCAAGGCCAACCGCGCACGCGTTGACCAGGACGATGCCAATGGTGTGGCCGAACTGCGCGCCAAGGGTATGAAGGTCATTGACAACGTGGACAAAGCCAAGTTTGTGGCGGCCCTGGCCCCGGTCAACGCCGGCTTCGAGAAAGACTTCGGCAAAGCCAACCTGGACCGTATCCGCAACGTCAAGTAAAGCCTTCGGCGGGGCTCATCATGGCTCTGCCTGGCTGGTCAGCCTAACCAGTGGCAAACTGCCCGCCCGTCTTTCGGACCGCGGGCGGTTTCATTTGAAATGACGGATACAAAGATCGGTGCAAGGATGAAAAATACTTTTTTGGCGCTTGAACGCCGGACCACCAGCTTTTCGATGGTGGTGGCCTGCCTGATGTTGGCCATTGCCTCGGGGCTGGGCATGTTTCAGATCGTCACACGCTTTGTGCTGGAGCAGCCGGCCGAATGGACCGAAATCCTGATTCGCCTGAGCCTGATCTGGATGGTGTTCATGGGCATTCCTACGGCTTTCCGGCAAGGCGCCATGGTCAGCGTGGACGTGCTGTACCGCTGGAGCCGGCCCGGCATGCGCCGCCTGCTGGACTGGTTGACCTGCCTGGCCGCACTGACGCTGATCTTTGTGATCATCTGGTGGGGTTGGGACTACGCACAGCGCGGCCGCGTGCAAAGCATGGCCGGACTGGAGTCGCTGTCCATGTTCTGGGGCTATGTCGCCATGCCCATAGGCGGTGTTTTCTGCGTGATGGGCATCGTTGCCAACCTGCTGGACCCGCAACGTGAAGAACTGGAAACCGCGACATGAGCACCGTCATGCTCATCACCATGGTCCTGTGCTTTGCACTGACCATCTCGGTGGCCGTCTCCATCGGTCTGGCTTCGGTGGTCGGCATCCAGATCAACAACGCCAAC
>JBIKHX010000202.1:0-4590 GCA_044361945.1 Polaromonas sp.
GGGCCATGTCATCTGTGTTGAAATCCTGCTTGATCACACCATTCACCCACAGACGTATCTGAAGTTTCTGAGGGTCCGGCACCTCATCAGCAGTCACGATGAATGGGCCCATGGGCGCAAAGGTGTCTCTTGACTTCACTTGAAAAAAGCGTTGATCGTGCGGCAGAAGACCTCTGGCAGATCCGTCAATAAAGTTCAAGTAGCCGAAGACGTGAGACATGGCATTTGCAGCAGAGACATTGGATGCGCGTTTGCCAATGATGAGCGCTATCTCAGCTTCTGCCTCAAAATTACTTGCAGGTACATCCGGGAGGATCATGGTCCCGCCGTGTCCTATGACGCTTGTTGGCGCTTTATGGAAAGCGTTGATCAGCGCTGGTGCGCTGCGGGTACCGTCTTCCATGTAGTTCACGGCCATGCAAACTATGTTTCGCGGCCTGGGGATCGGCGCTTCAAAGTGTAATGACGAGAGTGGAACCCCTTTGCCGGCCGCCGCCGCGCGTTCTATGGACGGGCGGGCCTTGTCAAAATCTGCAGCAAGAGCTATCACAAGGTCACTTACTGAAACGTGCGGAAGGGAGCTGATTGAGGCCGTTACATCTACCGCCTCTTCTCCACGAACTACA
Source organism: Polaromonas sp. (assembly GCA_044361945.1). Classification (GTDB taxonomy): domain Bacteria; phylum Pseudomonadota; class Gammaproteobacteria; order Burkholderiales; family Burkholderiaceae_C; genus Polaromonas. The sequence continues at coordinate 627 of JBIKHX010000202.1, forward strand.
AAGACACGATCACCGTTTGCCACTGCTAGCTTCATGGATACATCCTTTAAGTTCTGTTCGTCGAAAAATAAATTTATCTATCTTTAAAGATTTATTGGTAATGTAGTCGGGGTAATTGCAACAAGTAAGCGGGGTTTTCCCTGCCGGTGAATGTTGAGGCGCTGGTGTGGTTTGCGTCTAACGCTGTGCGTAGTGTGAAAAAACGCTAAGTTGTTTTTGAACTGCGACAGACAAGCTTCTGCAAACGAAAAAAGCATGGCATTTTTTTCTATCTGCCTTGAAAGTTATTAGTCAATCAGGCTTGCGCCGCAGTCTTTTTATTGCGCCACCCAGCCGCCATCCATGTTCCAGGCCACGCCGCGCACGTTGTTGCCGGCGGCAGAGCAGAAAAACACCGCCAGCTCGCCCAGCTCTTCGGGGGTGGTGAATTGCATGGAGGGCTCTTTTTCACCCAGCAGCTGGCGCTTGGCGTCTTCATTGGAAATGTTCTGAGCGGCTGCTTTCGCATCCACTTGCTTTTGAACCAGCGGTGTCAGCACCCAGCCGGGGCAAATGGCGTTGCAGGTCACGCCCGTGGTGGCTGTTTCCAGGGCGCAGACTTTGGTCAGGCCGACCAGGCCGTGCTTGGCGGCCACATAGGCCGATTTTTCTGCTGAACCCACCAGGCCATGGGCAGATGCCACGTTGATGATGCGGCCCCAGTTGGCAGCCTTCATGGCGGGCAGAGCCAGGCGCGTGGCGTGAAAAGCGCTGCTCAGGTTGATGGCCACTACGGCGTCCCATTTATCGACGGGGAAGTCTTCTATTTTTGCAACGTGTTGAATGCCGGCGTTGTTCACAAGAATGTCGACGCGGCCGAACTTATCGGCTGCAAACTTCATCATGGCTTCGATCTCGGCGGGCTTGCTCATGTCGGCGCCGTGGTAGGCCACTTGCACACCCAGGGCGCTGATCGCAGCTTTGGGGCCTTCGATGTCGCCAAAGCCGTTGAGCACGATATTGGCACCGCGTGAGGCCAGTGACTTGGCAATGCCCAGACCAATACCGCTGGTGGAGCCCGTCACAAGTGCAGTTTTACCTTTGAGCATATGCTTTCCTCTGAATCAATTAGGATCAAGTGATTGCTATTTGTGTAGCTTCTTAAGCATTATCCCGTCTGTCTGTACCGATATCCCCATGAACGAACCTAGACTGAACTTCGTGAGCTGTCCGGATGCTCCGGGCGGTGCCGCATCGACCCACCAAATGGCGTATTGGCAGTGGGGTGACGCTGCCGGCGGGCATGTGGTGCTGTGTGTGCACGGCTTGACGCGGCAGGGACGGGATTTCGACACCCTTGCGCGTGCTTTGTGCGAGCGGGCTCAGGCGGCTGGCGTGCCATTGCGCGTGGTTTGCCCCGACGTGGTGGGTCGCGGCCAAAGCGACTGGCTCAAAGACCCGGTCGGCTATCAAATTCCTTTTTATGCGGCCGACATGCTTTGCCTGCTGGCGCAGCTGCACGCGCAGACCCCTGTGCAAACGCTGGACTGGGTGGGCACCAGCATGGGCGGGCTGATCGGCCTGGCTCTTTGCGGCCATCCCTCCGCACCCCTGCCACAAGCAGTGAGAAAACTGGTGCTCAATGACGTGGGGCCCACGCTCGAGTGGTCGGCCTTGCAGCGCATTGGTGCGTACCTGGGCAAAAGCGGCGAGTTTGACAACTTGCAGCAAGCCGCAGATGCCATGTGGGCCATTTCCTCGAGTTTCGGCCCGCACACGCCCGAGCAGTGGCTGGCGCTGTGCAGCCACATGGTCAAACCGGTGGATGCATTGGCTGCTGCTGGCGGCAAACTCCGCTTGCATTACGACCCGGCCATCGCCCATGCCTTTGGTGTTGCAACCGAAGCGTCAACGCTGGAAAGCCAAGCTATTTTGTGGCAACTCTATGAGCAAATTAGGGCCGATACCTTGCTGCTCCGGGGCGCGCAATCAGATTTGCTGAGTACCCAGACGGCACAAGCCATGCAGCAACGCGGTCCACGTGCCAGGCTGGTTGAGTTTGCAGGGGTGGGGCATGCGCCCACGCTGATTGCCAGCGACCAGTTGCCTGTGGTGGCTGACTTTTTGCTCAGCTGATTCGCATGAAATTGAACCCGGAAACCGCTTTCAAGCTACCAGTTTCTTTGGCGGCAGATACTGCATCAATTTTTGCCGCTACGGCCGACAGCCTGCCGGACCCAGAGCAGGCGCTGCTACGTGCGCGTGCCTTTGCTGAGCCCCTGATTGGCAGTGAAATGCTGGACACCGGTGAAAACACCCTGGCGCATGCCGATGCCGTGGTGACGATCTTGAAGTCCATGGGCGGTAGCCAGGCCATGCAGGCCGCTATTTACCTGGTCCATGCCAGCCAGCATCTGAACAAGCCTTTGGAGGTCATCAGCAAAGCCTTCGGCAGCAACTTTGCCACCCTGGCTATGGAAACGAACAAGTTGGTTGATGTGCAGCGCCAGGCGCGTACTGCCACCGTCAAGCTGCAACCGGTTGAAAATCCGGTTGAGCAATCTGAAAATGTGCGCAAGATGTTGCTGGCTTTCTCCCGCGACTTGCGCGTGGTGATGCTGCGACTGGCCTCGCGTTTGCAGACGCTCAGGCATTACGCTGCGAGCAAGCAGATGCCGCCGGATTCGCTGGCGTATGAATCGCTGCATGTTTTTGCGCCGCTGGCCAACCGTTTGGGTATCTGGCAGCTCAAGTGGGAAATGGAAGACTTGGCTTTTCGTTTTCTGGAGCCCGATGTCTACAAACAGGTGGCGCGCCAGCTCGACGAAAAACGGACGCTTCGCGAAGGTTTCATGGAGTCGCTCAGGTCGCAACTCGAGCGTGATCTAAATCAGCAGGGCATCGCGGCTTTGGTGCAGGGCCGACCCAAGCACATCTACAGCATTGTCAAAAAAATGCGCGGCAAAGCGCTGGGTTTCGAGCAGGTGTTTGACATCCGCGCTATGCGTGTCATTGCCTCGGACGTCAAGGCCTGCTATGCCGCTCTTGGCTTTGTGCACGCTAATTTCACACCCGTGCAAGGCGAGTTTGACGACTACATCGCCAAGCCCAAGGCCAACGGCTACCAGTCGCTGCACACTGTGGTGCGTGATGCCGGGGGCAGGGCGATTGAAATTCAAATCCGCACTCAAGCCATGCATGAACACGCAGAGCACGGCGTGGCCGCCCATTGGGCTTACAAGGAGGCCGGCACCAAGGGTTACGCCGGCGTATCGGCCAGCGGTGAGTACGACGCGAAAATCGCGGTCCTGCGCCAACTGCTGGCCTGGCAAAGCGACCTGGCCGGACCGATTGCCGCCAAGGCTCCGGGCACAGAGCAAGGCTTGTTTGAAGACCGTATCTATGTGCTGACGCCCGAAGCTGCTGTGCTTGAGTTGCCCCGGGGCGCTACGGCTGTCGACTTTGCGTACAGCTTGCACACCAACCTGGGTCACCGTTGCCGCGGCGCGCGCCTGGACGGGGTCATGGTGCCACTCAACACGCCGCTGCACAACGGCCAGACCGTCGAGGTCATCACCGTCAAGGAGGGCGGACCATCGCGCGATTGGCTGAACCCCGAGCTGGGGTTTTTGGCCAGCGCCAGAGCCAAGTCCAAAGTGCGGGCTTGGTTCAACGCCCTGGCCATGCAGCAGACAGTTGGCAGAGGCCGTGAGGCGGTCGAAAAGTTGCTGCAACGGGAGGGAAAAACAGCCATCAAACTTGACGATTTGGCGGTCCAGCTGGGTTTTAAAAATGCCGAGGACCTGTTTGAAGTGGTCGGCAAGGACGAGCTGTCCCTGCGCACCATAGAAAACATGCTCAACCCGCCTGAGCCTGCACTCTCGCAAGATGATTATGTGCTTGCCAAAAAACCGCGGCCTGACAAGTCCGGCAAGAGCGGCAAGGCCGGTGTGTTGGTGGTGGGCGTTGAGTCCTTGCTGACGCA
>JBIKHX010000342.1:0-2992 GCA_044361945.1 Polaromonas sp.
TTCATCTGCGGCGGGCAAAAAACTGCGGCGCCTGCAAAACGAGATGCAGATGCTGATGTACACGCACCCGCTCAATGAGGCGCGAAGTGCGCAGCGGCTGTTGCCAGTCAACTCCATCTGGTTCAGCGGCACCGGGGATTTGCCGGCAGGCTTCAAGCCCCACGACGCCGCGCCGCAGGTGCATGCGCCGCGCATGCTGGCCGATGCCGCGCTGGGTGGCGACTGGCCGGCTTATGCGCAAGGCTGGGCCGCCGTGGATGCGCTGGCGCAAGCGATGCTGCTGCGGCAAGATGCCGGCGAGCGGCTGCAACTCACGCTGTGCGGCGAGCGCCGGGCCCAAACATTTGAAAGTGCGCCGCTAAGTTGGCTGAGCCGCCTGACCAGACTGTTTCCACCCAAGCCCCTGCTGGGCTTACTTGAGAGCTTATGAAAATCACCGTCAGAGACGCGCCTCCGCGCAGTGTTTGGGCCTTGCAGCAAGCCGGCGTGCACCCGCTGCTGGCGCAGTTGTTTGCCGCACGCGGCGTGTTGAGCGCCGACGAGTTGGACGACGGCCTGGCGCGTTTGCTGCCGCCTTCGGCCTTGCATGGCGCGCAAGAGGCCGCCGTGTTGCTGGCCGAAGCCATGGCGGCGGGACGCAAAATCTGCATCGTGGCTGACTACGACTGCGACGGCGCCACGGCCTGCGCAGTGGGCATGCGCGGCCTCAAGCTACTGGGCGCACCGCTTAAATTTTCGTCGGTCACTTACCTGGTGCCCGACCGCGTGGTCGATGGCTACGGTTTGACGGCCAGCATTGCAGAGCGCGTGAAAGCCGCCGGCGCCGACTTGCTGGTGACGGTGGACAACGGCATTGCCAGCCTGGAGGGCGTGGCACGTGCCAAGGCGCTGGGCATGCAGGTGCTGGTGACCGACCACCACTTGCCGGCCGTGCTGGCGGGCGCCGTTGTGCTGCCCGATGCCGATGTGATCGTCAACCCGAACCAGCCGGCTTGCAGCTTTGAAAGCAAGGCGCTGGCCGGTGTGGGCGTGATGTTTTATGTGTTGCTGGCGCTGCGCGCCGAGCTTCGCAATCGCGGCGTGTTTGACGCGGCCAGCCAGCCCAAGCTAGACGCGCTGCTGCCGCTGGTGGCGCTGGGCACGGTGGCCGACGTGGCCAAGCTGGATGCCAACAACCGCCGCCTGGTGTCGCAAGGGCTCAAGCGCATTCGCGCCGGTGGTGCGCAGGCCGGCTTGGCGGCTTTGTTTGTGGCCGCTGCGCGCCAGGCCAATGTGGCCACGGCCTTTGACTTTGGTTTTGCCCTGGGCCCGCGAATCAACGCGGCGGGGCGCCTGTCAGACATGACGCTGGGCATTGAATGCCTGCTGACCGACGACCCCGCGCGCGGCGAAGAGCTCGCCCGCACACTGGACGGTATCAACCGCGATCGGCGCACCATCGAAGCCGATATGCGCGAGCAGGCCGAGCTGGCGGCCGACGCCATGATTGACGAAGACGAAGAGCCGCCGCCGGCAGTGGCGATTTTTGACCCGGATTTTCATGAAGGCGTGGTGGGCATCGTGGCCTCGCGCATCAAAGACAAGCTGCACCGGCCAGCCTTTGTGTTTGCGGCCAGCAGCGCGCCTGGCAAAGAGCACGAGCTCAAGGGCTCGGGCCGCTCGATCCCCGGCTTTCATTTGCGCGACGCGCTGGACCTGGTAGCCAAGCGGCACCCGGGTGTGCTGTTGCGCTTTGGCGGCCATGCCATGGCCGCCGGTTGCACGGTGGCCGAAGAGCACTTTGACACCTTTGAACAAGCGCTGCAGCAAGTGGCCCACGAATGGCTGGACGCCGCCACCCTGACGCGCCGCCTGGCCACCGACGGCCCGCTGGCGCCCGAGTACCGCCGCATTGACGTGGTGGACACGCTGCACAAAGAGGTGTGGGGCCAGGGCTTTGCAGCGCCCACTTTCAGCGAAGAAGTGGAAGTGGTGTCGCAGCGGCTGGTGGGTGAAAAGCACTTGGCGCTCAAGCTCAAACATCAGGGCCAGCCGGTGGACGGCATCTGGTTTGGCCGCACCGAGTCGCTGCCGGCCAGGGTGCGGCTGGCCTTCAGGCTGGACGCCGACGAATGGCAGGGCGTGCGGCGCGTGCGCTTTCTGGTGGAAGCCGCGGAGCTTTAAAAACCGCGGTCTGGGCTTCCGGCCTAAAATGAAATTGTGAGCCCACAAAATATTCTCAACGCAGACCTGCACTGCCACTCGGTCGTCTCTGACGGCACCTTGACCCCGGAAGCCCTGGCCGAGCGCGCCCATGTCAACGGCGTGGAGTTGTGGGCGCTGACGGACCATGACGAAATCGGCGGCCAGCAGCGTGCTGCCGCTGCCGCTAAAGCCCGTGGCATGCATTACCTGACGGGCACTGAAATATCGGTCACCTTTGCCGGCGTGACGGTGCACATCGTCGGGCTGGGTTTTGACGCCGATAACGCCGAGCTGCGCCAGGGCCTGCACAACACCCGCAACGGCCGGCGCGAACGCGCGCAAGAAATGTCGGACGGCCTGGCCAAGGTCGGCATTCATGGTGCCTACGAAGGCGCGCTCAAGTTTGTCGGTAATCCCGAACTCATCTCTCGCACGCACTTTGCGCGCTTTCTGGTTGAGACCGGGGTATGCAAAGAAACGGCAGATGTCTTTCGCAAATACCTTACTGAAGGCAAGCCCGGCTTTGTACCGCACCGCTGGGCCACGCTGCAAAACGCGGTGGGCTGGATCACCCGCGCGCATGGCGTGGCCGTGATTGCGCACCCGGCGCGCTACAAGTTCACGCCCAATGAAGAGTACGCGCTGTTCACCGAGTTCAAAAACCACGGCGGCCAGGCGGTTGAGGTGGTGACCGGCAGCCACAGTGCGCTCGAATACGTGAAGTACGCCGAGACAGCCATGGAGTTTGGTCTGGCGGCTTCGCGCGGCAGCGACTTTCACAGTCCCGACGAGAGTCACACCGACCTGG
>JBIKHX010000203.1:0-4577 GCA_044361945.1 Polaromonas sp.
TTTTGCGCTCACCAATGTACTTTTGCGCAAGCACGGGCAAACGCCGGGCGAGTCGCGCATGCTGGCGATGTTCGGCGGCGGCGCCATCATCGCCAGTATTGCTGCCGGGGTCGGCATGAGCGTGCAAATGGTGCCGGAGCCGGTTTTTGCGCTGGCCGGCGTGCCGGCGGCGCTAGGCCTGTGCATGGCCTTTTTGGCGGGCAACATGGCACTTCAATATGGTGCTGCGCGGCTGGCCGCCAGCACCACGGCGCTGATCATGTTGACTGAAATTTTGTTTGCCAGCGCTTCCTCCGCCTGGCTTGGCGCTGCCGAGTTCAGCACCCGCACGCTGACCGGTGGCGCCTTGATCGTGCTGGCTGCGCTGCTGGCGGCACTGGCGCCAGAAGCACCCGCTAAAACGCCGGCGCCTTAAACGCTGAACGCCACGCCGGCGCCGGCGCGGCCGCGGGCTTTGTCCAGCTGCTCTAGCAAGCTCTCAGCAGAAAACGGCTTGCCTAAAAATCCGTCAAACACCGCAGCTTTGGGCCCGCTGCCCAGGTTGCGGGTGTGCGCCGTCATGGCGACCAGAAAGGGCCGGGGCGGCTTTTGTTGGCGGATGCGTTGGGCCAGCTCAAAGCCGTCCATGCCGCCCATTTGTATGTCGGTCACCACTGCCAGGAAAGTGCCAGCCAATACCTTGACCAGGGCGTCTTCGCCGGACGGCGCGTCGTCGGTGTTGTAACCCGCACGCCGCAGGATCTCGACTACAGAGATGCGGATCAGTTCATCGTCATCGACCACCAAAATAGCTGCTCCGCCCGGCATGCCATTCGCCGGGTGGCGAGTTGGCAGCGTCGCAGGTGCCAAGTCGGACACGGCGGCTACGGCCGGGCTGCTTTGCACCAGCTCAACCGGCAGCGTGATGGTGAACTTGCTGCCGCGCTGATGCACTGACTGCAACCGTATTTCGCCATGCATGGCCGTCACGATGTTGCGCACGATAGACAGGCCCAGCCCCATGCCCTGCTTCTTGACAGCCTTGACCTGATGGAAGGGCTCGAACACCCGGCTTTGGTCTTCGATCGGTATGCCCAGGCCGGTGTCGCTGACTTCAACCATCAGTTGCGGGGCGCTGAACTCTTCGCCGGGCAGGTCCAGCCGGCAATGCAGGGTGACGGCGCCCAGCTCGGTGTAGCGCAGCGCGTTTTCAAGCAGGTTGACAACACACTGCGACAGGCGCTCCGGGTCCAGTTTCACCTCGGCGCCGTGGAGATGAAAATTTCGCTTGAAGGCCAGGCCTTTGGCCTCTGCCTTGGCTTCAAAGCCGGTGGCAATTTGGCTGAACAAGTCCTCGAGATAAACAGGACGAGAACGAATGTCCAGCGGCTTGTCTTGCGAGATCTGCAAAATGTCCCCGACCAGTCGAGCCAGGGTTTGCGAGGACAGCCGGATGATGCCGGCAAAGAGCTTTCGCTTTTCCGGGCTCAGCTCGGTGGCCAGCAGGCTGCCGGCACCCTGGATGGCCTGCAGCGGGCTCAGCAGGTCATGCCCGACCGAGGACACCAGCAATTCAAAGCGCGAAAAGCGTCTTTGCTCACCTTTAATCAGCCCCCAGCCGGCGTAGATGGCCGCCAGCGAGGCGGCCGCAAACAGGCTCAGCAAAATGCTGATGATCCAGAACGTGCGATCGGCCAGCGGCCTGAAAGAAATGATGGTGCTCTCCATGCCATCGCGCAATTCGATTTCCACGCGGATCGTGTCCTGCGTGAACATCATCCAGTTGACCAGCGCGGAGTCGGCACTCTCCAGTACCACGTCGATGGTCTGCAGCCCGGCTTCGAACTTTTGCGCCGTATTCAAAAAAGTGAGGGTGCTCTGGTAGGCAGGATCGAATGATGGATAGTCGACCAAAAAGTCTTTGTAGAAGATGCTGCCGGGGGCAAAGTGCACAAACATCGAGGCGACTTGTTTGCGCTGGTCTGACAGGTCCTTCTGGCTCATGTTGCCAACCGCATGGCGCAAGGTGGCTGCCTCCAGACGCCGCAAAGCCAGCAGCATGTCGTAACTGTCAATGCTTTTGTAGCTGATGAGCTTGCGGTTGAGCCAGCTTTCAGTCGCGCTGCTGGCCCCCAGATGTTCGTTGTAGTCTTTCCAGGTGCTTGCGAATTGGTAGGCAATCAGGCCAAACAAAACCAGAATGGAGCTGGCAGCACTGACGGTAAACCAGCGTTTGAGCCGTATCGAACGGCGTGACTGCTTGAGCAGAAACCCCATTTTTTTCTGCTCGGTTTTGTTTTGCACGATTTGCATGGTTGGCAGCCTACTGAACCTTGACGCTCACCAGCGCCCAGACCTGCTTGATGTTGGTGGCGTGGTTGCGCAACTCTTTAGGGAATTTGTCGTTCGGGTACATGACGAGCAAGGGGCCCTTGGTTTCAATCTCCAGGCGTTTGCCGTCCTGGGTGTGGGCCAGCACCACCTCCCACTTCATGAAGTCGCTGACAGGTACACGGATCTGGTAACCGTCAAGCCCCACCAGAATCACCTCCTTGGCCGTGGCCGGCATACCCGCCTTGGCGAGCACGTCTTTCATCAGCGGGCCGGTGTATTCGGCATTGCCCGAATAGTTGGTGGTGGCGCGGATGCTGGTGGCGGGCAGCGCACTGAGCTCTTTAAAGTTGAAGGTGACTTTGTTGCCGGCTGCTGCTTTGGCAGGCTGGATATTGCCCGTCACGGTCAGCAGGACAGCGGCCGGGTCTGCTGCAAGCGACCAAGACGGCAAGCCTGCAAGGGCAACAAGAGCCAGCCAAAATGCTACGAATCTGTTTTCCATACGTACTTTCGACACCGAGTTAAATGAAATACCAACTAAAGGACTACTTTACCGCAAAAAACTACGCAATCATGTTGGTCTTTTTTTTGCATTCACAAAACCTTGGCGTGCTTGCTTTTTAAGATTAGCAATGTCCGCGCCAACCGGGCCGACATCGGACTTCGTGCGGATTCGCCAGATGTTGTAATCAGGGCTGGTTCAGCCACACTCGGCCGAACGCGACCATGAACACGGACAGTCAGATGCAAACGATTCGAAATACCACGGGGCTCTTGCCATGAGCCGCGTCAGCCTGGTGACCGGCGGCGCCCAGCGACTCGGACGAAAGATTTGCCTGGCGCTGGCCGCCCGCGGTGACACCGTGGTGGTCCACTACAACGGCAGCAATAAAGAAGCCGCGCGCACCCGCGACGACTGCCTGGCCGCCGGCGCAGCAGCGGCTTTCGTCGTGCAGGCTGATCTGGCCGACACGGCCCAACGCACGGGCTTGGTAGAAGCGGTGTTGCGCCAGACTGGCGAGTTGCACCTGCTCGTCAACAACGCCTCGATGTTTGAGTACGACAACGCCCACAGCTTCGAGCCGGCACGCTTTGAGCAGCACCTGCAAACGAACCTGGTCGCGCCGGTCGAGCTGACCATGGCGCTGTACCGGCACTACTTTCAGCAACACAGCCAACATGGGGGCATGGGGACCGGCCATGTGGTGACGCTGCTCGACCAGAAGCTGGAAAACCTCAATATCGACTACCTGTCCTACACACTGGCCAAGCTGAGCTCGGGCGCGAGCATCCGCTACCTGGCGCAATGCTGCGCGCCGTATCTGCGCGTGAATGCCATCGGGCCGGGCGTGACCCTGCTCAGCGGCGACATGACGCCGGCCGAGTTTGAACGCTCGCAAAAAATCGCCGCGCTGGGCCAGTCCAGCACGCCGCAAGACATTGCCATGGCCGTGCTGATGCTGGACCAGGCTGTGGCTGTCACCGGCCAGACGCTGCTGGTGGACGGCGGCCAGCACCTGGTGCCGCGCCAGCGCGACGTGGCTTTTGAGAACAAGGACCTGTGATGGACAAATGGATTGAGCTCGTGGCACTGCAATTACCGGTGTCCATCGGGATTCACGCTTTTGAAAAAACGGGTCCTCAACCCTTCAGGTTGGACCTGCGCCTGGCCCTCGATGCGGACTACCGCACCCGGCTCGATTCCATCGCCGAAACGGTGGACTACGACGCCTTGCGCGCGCAGGTCTCTGCCTTGATGGGCTCGCGCCACTTCAATTTGCAGGAAACGCTGATGCAGGAAGTCATCGACATCTGCTTTGCGCTGGACGGGCGGGTGTGCGCTGTCGACGTGCGCAGCGCCAAAACCGCGGTGTACCCTGACTGCGACAGCGTAGGACTGCACTACAGCATGACGCGCGCCGAGTGGCTTGCTGATACAGCCCAGCCAAGCTGAGCTCAGGCTTGGTTCAGGCCTGGCGCAGCGCCTCGTCCAGCACCTCGACCCAATGACGCACCGGCGTGTCGGTGCCGCTTTGCAGGTGCGTGATACAGCCGATGTTGGCTGAGACGATGGTGTCCGGCTGCATCTGCGCCAGGTTGCCCAGCTTGCGGTCACGCAGCGCGTAAGACAGCTCGGGCTGCAACACCGAGTATGTGCCGGCTGAGCCGCAACACAGGTGCGCCTCGCAACTGGCCACATTGACCTTAAAACCCAGATCACCCAGGCTTTTTTCAACGCCGCCGCGCAGTTGCTGGCCGTGCTG
>JBIKHX010000204.1:0-4574 GCA_044361945.1 Polaromonas sp.
TGGTGTCTTCGAATGAACCTAGACGCTGCAGCGTTTGCGCCGAAGGTGCCCGCAAACTGCTGGCGTTGCTGCTTTCCAGCCAAACGCGCATTTCCACTTTGCCGCGCTTGAGCTGTGCGGTCAGGAGTTCGCGCAAAACCGGTTCGGTCTGCCGCAATTCGTCGGGTAAGCGAAAGGAGAGGTCCAGGAAACGGCTGTTGACCGAGCGGATTTCAATGCCCAGCCGCGCACCGGGCTCAGACGCACCCTCGGCGCTGGCGGCGGCTTTGGGAGCGCTGGACTGCGCGGTAGCGTAGCCCGTCATGCTGAAGACTGACATGGGTGTATTTTCTTTGGAAAAACCGGCACGCCAGGCCGGCGTCGGCTATGGACTAGTTTACTTGGCCTGCATTGCGGGCCTGCCCCGGCCGATAATGGCGCCCGCACCCGCTTATTTCTTCACCCATTTTTCCCCGGATTGCCATGACCCAGCCCACCTTCACCCGCTCTGCAGGCCGCCAGGCCCAACAACTCCGGCCCGTGCGCATGACGCGGCATTACACTGTGCACGCTGAGGGCTCGGTGCTGGTTGAGTTTGGCGACACCAAGGTGCTGTGCACCGCCTCGGTTGAAGAAAAAGTGCCCGGCCACAAACGCGGCAGCGGTGAAGGCTGGGTGACGGCTGAATACGGCATGCTGCCACGCGCCACGCACACCCGCAGCGACCGCGAGGCCGCACGCGGCAAGCAAAGCGGCCGGACCCAGGAAATCCAGCGGCTGATCGGCCGCTCCATGCGCGCTGTTTTTGACCTGAAAAAACTCGGTGAACGAACCATTTACCTGGACTGCGACGTGCTGCAAGCTGACGGCGGCACGCGCACTGCCGCCATCACCGGCGCTTTTGTGGCCGCGCAAGACGCGGTTAACAAATTGCTGGCTGAGGGCAAGCTCAGCGAGTCGCCCATTCTTGACCATGTGGCGGCGATCTCGGTCGGCATCGTCCAAGGTACGCCGCTGCTGGACCTGGAGTACACCGAAGACGTCGGCTGCGACACCGACATGAACGTGGTGATGACCGGCGCCGGACACTATGTGGAGGTGCAGGGCACGGCCGAGGGCGTGGCGTTCACAAGGCTGGAAATGGACGCCTTGCTGGGGCTGGCCGAGCAAGGGATTCGCGACTTGGTGGCAATGCAGAAAAAGGCCCTGGCGGCCGCCTGAAGCGCGCACTACTCTGCTTTGCCCAGTGAAAATCGTTCTAGCTTCTAACAACCAAGGCAAGCTGGCCGAGCTGCAAGCCATGCTGGCGCCGCTGGGCGTGCAGCTGCTGCGCCAGTCCGAGCTTGGGATTGGCGAAGCCGAAGAGCCTTTTCGCACCTTTGTTGAAAACGCCCTGGCCAAGGCCCGTCATGCGGCCGCCCAGAGCGGTTTGCCTGCACTGGCCGACGACGCCGGCCTGTGCGTAGAAGCTTTTGGCGGTTTGCCGGGGGTCGATACGGCCTTTTACGCCATGCAGTTCGGCTACGCCAAAGGCGACGACAACAATGTGCGGGCTCTGCTTGAGCAAATGGCCGGGCAGTCGGACCGCCGTGCGGCCCTGGTCAGCACGCTGGTGGCGGTGCGCTCGGTCGACGATCCCGAACCCTTGATCGCCGTTGGCCGTGTGGCTGGCGAAATTGCCCGTGTGCCGGCCGGCAGTAACGGTTTTGGTTTTGACCCGGTGATGTACATCCCGACCTTTGGCAAGACCTTTGCCGAGTTGCCGGTGGATGTCAAAAACGCCCACAGCCACCGGGGTCTGGCCGCCCGGCAGATGATGGCCTTGATGCGGGAGCGTTGGCTCGCCGCATGAAAGACATCCAACACTACATGCGCCCTGGCACGCTGCAACTGGCCGCGCTGCCACCGTTGTCTTTGTATGTGCACCTGCCCTGGTGCATCAAGAAATGCCCTTACTGTGATTTCAACTCGCACGAAATGGCCGGCGCCGACCTGCCTGAGCAGCGCTACATCGATGCCCTGATCGCTGACCTGGAGGCCTCGCTGCCGCTCATCTGGGGCCGCAGCGTGCACAGCATCTTCATCGGTGGCGGCACGCCCAGCCTTTTTTCGCCGGCGGCGATTGACCGCTTGCTGGGCCAACTGCGCGCCCGGCTGCGGCTGGACGCGGACTGCGAAATCACCCTGGAAGCCAACCCCGGGACCTTTGAAAAAGACCGCTTCAAAGCATTTCGCCATGCGGGTGTGACCCGGCTGTCCGTCGGCGTTCAAAGCTTCAACGACGAGCACTTAAAAGCCCTGGGCCGTGTGCATGACAGCGCGCAGGCTATTGCCGCGGTGCAAGAAGCGGCTGCCAACTTTGAGACCTTTAACCTGGACATCATGTATGCCTTGCCCGGCCAAACCCTGGAAGGCCTTGAAAAAGACATGCGACAGGCGCTGGCCTTGAGCCCGCCCCATATTTCGATTTACCACCTGACCATTGAGCCCAACACCTACTTTTCCAAGTTTCCGCCGGTGATTCCGGAGGAAGACCTGGCCTACGCCATGCTGGACCGAATCACTGAGATGACCGCTCAAGCGGGCATGCAGCGCTATGAGGTCTCGGCCTATGCCAAGCCTGGGCACCGCTGCTTTCATAATCTGAATTACTGGCAATTTGGCGATTACCTGGGCATCGGGGCAGGCGCACACAGCAAGCTCAGTTTTGCGCACCGCATCGTGCGCCAGGTGCGCTGGCGCGAGCCCAGGTTGTATATCGACAAAGCCTTGGCGGGGGAGGCGGTCACCCAAGAGGGCGAAGTCAGCCGCGCAGATTTGCCCTTCGAGTACATGCTTAATGCCCTTCGTCTACGCGATGGTTTCAAGTTGCAGGACTTCGCCGAAAAAACCGGTTTGCCGGTGAGCGCCCTGCACACTGGATTGGAAGAAGCCGAGCGAAAGGGCCTGATTGAGCGTGACCTGACAAGCCTCAGACCTACGGAGCGCGGCTTTGACTTTCTCAATGATCTGCAATCTTTGTTCTTATCTGATTGAGTGAAGTAAACATGAACAAGCTTTTCGACATAGAGCCGGGTGCGATCTTGATCTTGGTGTTAAGTTGCGTTATCAGCTTTACATTGGGTAGGTATTTGGTGTCATCGCGCAATAAAAGACGTCAAAAGAAGGAACTGGAACGCGCGGAACTGGCCTTGCGCAACCGCCCGCCCGAGCCCCCCTCCTTGAACAAGTCCAAGCGAAAGCGCCAGCAACTGGGCGACAAAAGCAGCACCAGACCCAGGGTATGAGGACGGAAGTGTCGTTTTTTGAACTTTCTAAATTGACGGCCCGAAGGCTGAAATGATAGAATCATTTCAATTTATTAATTCAACCATTAAGTTGATTTTTTTGCGTTCGGGTTGCGTATTCATCAACGAATGTGATTTGTGGTCTTGCGATTTAATTTGAGCGGGATAGCCGCCAAACAATATTCACATGGAATCTTCCCTCTTGAAGGGCTTGGCAGTTTGATTATTCCAAGTAAACTTTCGGCTGCTTTTTCGAATTTATCCCTACAAACGACCTTGAGTTAAGGACTGAAACATGAACGACCGCACCAACAACGAAGCCGGATCAATTGTCATTGGCGAAGGCGTGACCGTGTCCGGCAAATTTATCGTCCCGGGGCGTGCTGTGATCAATGGCTCCATGGACGGTGAGTTGCAAGCTGATGAGCTGCTTGTGGGTGCCCAGGGCAAAATTGTTGGCAATGTGAAAGTTCGCAAAGCAGACGTTTTTGGCGAAATGCATGACACCCTGCTGGCTTCAGAGCACTTGATTATCAGAAGCACAGGCCGTGTCAACGGCAATGCAAGCTACGGTGAGATCGAAATTGAGCGTGGCGGTTTGGTTCAGGGTGCTGTTTTGCCAGCTAAAGCTGCCATGAGCATCACGCCAGTGACCGTCCCAGTTATCAGCAAGCCGGTGGAGCCCCCTGTTGTGGGTGGCAAGTCACAGGCCTGACGACCAGCCTATGTTGCAGCTCGTGAATCGTTTGCGTGAAAGCGCCAGATTCTTGGGGGTTTTACCCTCCAAGCTGGGCAAGCTTTGGCGCAGGGATTACCACGACTCCCGCATCATTCTGGAGCAACAAGGCGATCTGAAGTACTTTTCTATTTCAGGCCATCTTCAGCGCAACGTGGTTCGCGGTTTGATCGTTGTCGGTACCGCCAGTTCAGCGTCCATCATTGTTTTGTCGACCCTGTCCCTGTTGTTGATGTTTGGCAACTCAAAGCTCGAACGCTCTCACAATGAAATCTACGAAGCTTTGCTCGGCAGTGCAGTTGACTTGACCGAAGGTGGCGCAAACGCCCTGGGCCGTGAAGACATGCTGGCGCTGGCTCAGGCCATTCGTGACCGGGATCTGGAAATTCGCCGCTTTGTCAAGAGCTCCGCCTCGACCCTCTCTGCAGAGAACACCACCTTGAAAGCGCGTCTGGATGCCTCGGGTCTGTCTGAAAAAGCCATCAAGGTCATCCACGGAAGCGCTTCAATTGGCGGTTTTGGCAACGATCGTATTGACACCAAAAACCCGCTGCTCAGGGGGCGTTTGTCTG
>JBIKHX010000205.1:0-4567 GCA_044361945.1 Polaromonas sp.
ACCCGGCAGGCGCACCTCTTGCAGGACGGCTTCTTCCACCAACGATTTGATGTTTCGGTAGACGGTCGCAATGCCCATGCCGGGGACCTCGGTTTGAGCTGCGTCCAACACCTCCTGCGCTAGCAGGGGGCGGTTGGCCACTGCTATGGCGTCTCGGATGGCGGTTCGCTGTCGTGTGTTTCTTTCCATTCTTTAAGCTTAACTGAGCCGCAGGCCTTTGCTTTTAATTGATAATGCCATATCATTATCATCTTAATCCAAGCAATCTCAATCAAAAAAGGACGCACCAGCATGAGCACCCAACAACACAAAATCACCCGCAGCGCCATGCTGGTACTGGCCCTGGCCGCCAGCGGCGCAAGCCACGCGGATGGCGAGCATGGCTGGAAGTTTGGCGCCGTGCTGGACGCGGGCATGAGTTCAAAAGCGCTGGCCGTCGGCACGCGTGACCAAGGCTTCCAATTGGGCCACAGCGACTTGTCGCTGTCAGGCCCGCTAGGCAAAAACATCAAGGCACAGGTAACTGCCACATTCGCAACAGAAGAAGGGAAATTGGAGAAAGGTCTTGAAGAAGCATGGCTGGAGACCAAGGCCTTGCCTTATGGCCTGCAAGTGCGCGGGGGACGCTTTGCGTCGCAAATCGGCTACCTGAACCAGCAACACCCGCATTCGGACGATTTCGTCGAGCGCCCATTGCTGTACCGTGCGTTTTTTGGCGGCCACTGGAACGATGACGGGCTGCGCTTGAACTGGACCGCAGCGACCGACATGTACTTGATGCTGGGCATGGAAGGTTTTCGCGGCAAACGATTTATCGCAAACGTTGTCAACACCCCAGGTCAGGTGGGTATGACAACCTGGGTGGCCAAGATAGGCGATGACATTAGCCGCTCGCAAAGCTGGCAACTGGGCTTGTCCCGCATCCGCAATGACCGCGAAGCCCTAATAGAAGAGCATGTGGAGGGTGAGGCACACGCGCATGCGCATGGCGCCCAGTTCACTGGCGGCAAGACCTGGATGATGGACGCCACCTGGAAATGGGCACCGAATGGAAATAACCGCGACCAGCAGGTTCGACTGACTTTTGAGACGGCCCGCGTCTATGCCCACAACACAAATGCCGCAGGCGACATGCACCGCGCCAACGCGCTGGCCCTGGCGTGGCGCATGAACCCGAACTGGGAAATCGGTGCCCGAACCGACTGGCTGCGCGTGAATGCGCCGGACGATGAATCCCGTTTGCGCGAGCACGCGCTGATGCTGGCCTGGAAGCCTTCACACATGCAGACGCTTCGGCTTCAGTACTCCACCCAGCGGGGCGCCACCGGTGACGCATTCCTCGACGCCAGCAAGCGCTCTGTCCAGCTGCAGTACGTGCTGGCCTTTGGAGCCCACGGTGCGCACGCTTTTTAAATGGCGTCGCCGGGTAGCCGGCTTGCGGATGGTGTCTGTCACTTTGATGGGAATGTGGATGGCCGGCCCGGCGGCGGCCTTCACCGTGTTTGCCTGTGAACCTGAATGGGCCGCGCTGACCCGCGTGATGTTGCCCGACGCCCGGGTGCATGTGGCAACGCATTCATTGCAAGACCCGCACCACATTGAAGCCAGGCCGGCACTGATCGCCCAGTTGAGGCAAGCCGATCTGGCGGTGTGCACCGGGGCTTCTCTAGAAGCTGGCTGGTTGCCCATGCTTTTACAGCGCTCCGGCAACGCAAGGGTGCAGGATGTGCTTTTTGCCTCAGACCACGTGAACATGATCGACCCGCAACCGGGTGCCATCGGCACGCCCTGGGCCGGTGATGTTCACGCCGAGGGCAATCCGCATGTGCATCTGGATCCACGTAATCTTTTGCTGGTGGCCAACGCGCTGGCCGCCCGTTTGCAAGTGCAGATCCCCGCGCAGAAAGCAGCCATTGAACAACGCCGTGCCGCCTTTGAAATTCGCTGGAAAACCCATCTGACCCATTGGCAGCAGCGCGCCATGCCCCTTCGCGGGCGGCAGGTGGCGGCGCAGCACACCACCTTTGGTTACCTGTGGGACTGGCTGGGCATCCAACAGACAGCCGACTTGGAGCCCAAGCCCGGCATGGCGCCCACACCTGGCCACCTGCAGCGCCTACTTACCGGCCTGCAGCCCAAACCGCCGATGGCCGTAGTGGTGGCCGGCTACCAGGACTCGCGGCCGGGGAAGTGGCTCACGGCTCAGCTGGGCAGCAGCGTGCCACTGCTGGTGCTGCCGGCAACGGTGAGCGAGGACGCCGACGCCGATGGCCTGCTGCGCTGGATGGACAGTTTGCTCGGCAGCTTGCTTGGCGTGGCCCGGCCATGAGTTTCGATGCATGGTTCTGGAGCCCGGTGCTGGCCTTGTTGCTGGGGGTGCTGGCGCTGGCCCCGCTGGGAGAGCAGGTTCTTGCCCGCGGGGTGGTTTTCATTGACCTGGCCGTGGCGCAAGCCGCCGCCGCTGCGGCCCTGTGGGTGACGGCGCTGGTGAGTCACCCGAACTGGCTGCTCACGCAGCTGCTGGCCAGCGCGGGTGCGCTCCTGTGCGCAGGCGCAGTGGCCTGGCTGGCCAGGCGTTGGCCCGTGCAGCGCGAGGCGCTGATCGGTTTGCTTTATGTGGTGGGTGCCAGTCTGGCGCTGTTGGGGGCCGGTCAGGACCCGCACGGGCGTGAGCGCCTGAGTCAACTGCTCGCGGCTGATGTGCTCTGGGCCGGCTGGTCCCAGGTGGCGGTGCTGGCCGGCTGCGCGGTGCTGGTGGCGCTGGCCGGTAAGCACTTGTTACGCGATGGTTTTTTCTATCCGGCCTTTGCCTTGGTTGCCAGCATGGCTGTGCCGGTGCTCGGCTTATTTGTGGTCTTTGCAGCGTTGATTGCGCCAGCATTGTGGCAGCGCGCCGGTTGCGACCGCATGGCGTCTTGGGTGGGTACATTTGCCGCCTGCGCTGGCGGTCTGGCTGCTTCTTGGGTGTTGGATGCGCCCAGCGGCCCTGCGGTCGCGCTGGCCTTGTCTGTCTTTGGAGCGCTCAGTGCGCTGCGTCGCCGGGCCTAGCCGACGCATTTCAATATAAAAATTCAGGCGAGTCTGCGCTAGGGCATTCCCTGAGTGAATCTTATTTTTTCCGACCTAACATTAAAGTTCAAATTTAAAATCTTTTCAGGAGACAGTCATGCGCAGTAGAAACCATTTCCCGCGTCGTCATTTGGCTCTGATGGCGATTGCATCAGGCCTGCTGCTGGCCGGCTTGGCCCAGGCCCAGGCACCGGCCAAACCGGCACCTGCCAAGGCCGCTGCGCCCGCCGGTCCACTGACCGGTCAGGTGGTGAAGATGGTCCGCATTGATGCGCAATCCGGCTTGCTCGGCCCTGTTGGCGTGAGCCAGCTCAAGGGCTACCAGTTCTTTGCCGAAAAATTCAGCGGCGCTGGCAACCCGGCCGGCGTCAAGTTTGAAGTCACAGGCATGGACAACAAGCTCAGCCCGACCGAGAGCCTGAACGCTCTTAAAGCCGCCATCGACCAGGGTGTGCGCTACATCATCCAGGGCAATGGCTCTTCTGTGGCGCTTGCGCTGTCAGATGCGATCACCAAGCACAACGAGCGCAACCCCGGCAAGGAAGTGATCTTCCTCAATGACTCGGCTGTAGACCCTGACCTGACCAACAGCAAGTGCAGCTACTGGCACTTCCGTTTTGACGCCGACACCACCATGAAAATGGAGGCCATGTCGAGCTTCATCACCGAGCAGAAAGACATCAAGAAGGTGTACATCCTGGGGCAGAACTACTCGCACGGCGTGCAAGTGGCCAAGTACGCCAAAGAAACCCTGGCGCGTAAGCGGCCTGACATCCAGATCGTGGGTGAAGACCTGCACCCGCTGGCACAAACGCGTGACTTTGCCCCCTACATTGCCAAAATCAAGGCAGCAGGCGCAGACACCGTGATCACCGGCAACTGGGGCTCTGACTTGTCCCTGCTGGTCAAAGCGGCCAACGAGGGCGGCTTCACGGGCAAGTTCTTTACCTACTATGCCGGCGTCACCGGCACACCGACGGCGCTGGGCGCTAACGGCGCCGGCCGCGTTTACCAGATTGGCTACAACCACTACAACATGGGCGGTCAGATGGACAAGTGGATGAACGAGTTCAAGACCAAGTACAACGACGACTTCTACACGGGTTCAACCATCCGCATTTTTGAAACCCTGGGTGCGGCCATGGCCAAGGCCAAATCGACAGACCCGGTCAAGGTGGCGGCTGCACTCGAAGGCATTCGCGTGCAAAGCTTTAACGGCGAAGTCGAGATCCGCAAGGCCGACCACCAGTTGCAGCAGCCCTTGTACATGACGGTTTGGCAAAAAGCCGGCGGCAAATACCCTTACAGTCCAGAGAACACCGGCATGACACTGGTCCCCCTCAAGGAGTACCCGAACTACATTTCGAGCACGCCCACCAGCTGCCAGATGAAGCGCCCTTCCTGATTTAATTCAGGACGCCAGCAGGAGCCCGAACGGGGTGCCGTGTCGGGCTCTTTTATTGGCGCCAGAATTTCCGACATACGAAGAAGGTCATCA